>JASHTA010000068.1 GCA_030040795.1 Gammaproteobacteria bacterium
ACCGCCTGCGCCGCGCGCTCGAGGCGGCTCGCGGCCTCTCCCTTTCCGATCTTCCGCAGGACCCCGGCAAGCGCCGTCAGGGCCTGAAAGTGCAGCGTCACGGTCCACGCGCTGCACAGGCGGTCGCGCATCGCCGGATCGGCCGGCTGCAACGAATCGTTCCAGTCCCCGTGGCCATAGGCCGCGAGCGAGGTGCCTGGAATAACGCGCTTCTCGATGAGCGACAGCGCACGCTCCGCATGCTCCCACACCGAGGCGAGCTCGCCCGCATCCGGTCCCTGCCGATCGAAGAACCGCACGCGCTCGTTCAGCACGTCCACGTCGCCCGAGGCGCGCAGATATTGCGCGAGCACGACGAGGGGCCAGAAGACGATGTCCCCATGGGAGTCACCGGCCCGGATATCGCGCTCCCGGTCGAAGAACATGAACCACTGAGGCCAGTCGCCATCGGGGTTCTGCGCGCGCATCAGCCGCAACAGCACGTCGCGAACCGGCTCTGTCCGGCTGAGGGCGAGGAGCAATTCGACAGGCCCCTGGCTCACATCGCGCGTGCCCCAACCGCCGCCCGAGTACTGCTCGAGTCCGCGCGGCGAGAGATAGTGCACCAGCGCATCGTGGGTGAACCACGGCACGATATCCACGAGGCGCGCGGCCGGACCGGCGAGCGGGCTCGAGGGCGGTGCGCTCAGCACGAGTCCGGTCGATGCGGGTTCACGCGCCTGCACACTGACCGTCTCGGTCGCGTTCGGCCGGATCAGATCGCCGCGCATCGTGAGGCCGACCGCGCGCGTCGGCGCGGTGGCCAGGCACAAATAGGGTTGCGTGCGCGATCGGCCGTCAGCGTACAGCAGCTCATCGCCCCCGACCTGCTCCCAGCGCATGCCTGCGAGCGGACTGAACAGAAAGCGTCCGTCCGGAAACCGACGCCCGAGATCCGTGCCCGGCGACGGCGCGGCGGCGATCGCGTCCCCTTCCCTCCACCATCGCGGTTGGGCGGATGCGCTACCGTCGTCTCCCTCGAGCGCCAGATGATGCGAGATGAGGAAGCGCAGCGGCGCACCGGAGCGAACCTCGATCGACAGGGTGAGCTCGTGCGGACCGCTGCGCGCCTCGCTGCGGACCTCGATCAGCCCGCCGTCGAACCGATAGATCCACCGCGCGGTATCCGGCGACATCTCGAACGCCGAGGGCACATCGAGAAGCCGCCAAGTCTCCCCCATTCGGACGAACACTCGCTGTCCGTGCGACCGGAAAAGCCCGACATAGCTGTGCACGCCCGAGAGCAGGCGATTGATGCTGACGTGGCCCTGCGTCACCATGGAGTGGAAAACGCCGCGCATCCAGACCGTCGAGGTGAGCGCCGTCTCGTCCGGCTTCAACTGATGTCCGGTGCGCAGCAGCAGCCCATGCGGCCGAAGCACCCGCAGCTCCTTCTCGCGCAGGACGACATGTCGGTCGACTCCATGAAAGAATGACAGCAGACGGCCCTGCTCATCGCGCTCCTCGTGGCGCCAGGGCGGTGCAAACTGCGTCCGCAATGTTTCCGGCTCGAGATCGAGCGCGTCGAGTACGTGGGACACATGGGACACGTTGAGCACGTCGGACACACTCGAGGCGCTGAAGAGCGTCGCGCAGCCGGGCGGCGTCGCTCGGGACCGCGTCGCTTGGGACAGCGGTCGGGCAGACGAATCGCGAGACGCCGCTTCGATCATCCCCTTTGCCTCCGGCAATGCCTGGAGATCCCGCAACCATCGCAGATCGGATGCCGAAGTCGCCTCCGGGTGATCGGGGAGGTAGAAGCCGAAGAACCCGGCGGCGGCGCTCGATCCGGCCGCGAGCGCGATCGGCGCATCGCGGATCACGGTGAGCGAGTGCTCGTGCTGCAATCGCTTGCTCGGCAGCTCGCCCGTCATGCCGGCGGGTATCTGACCGCCCCGCGCCGCAAGACCGTAGAACTGCAGGGCGTCCGTCGCGAAGGAGAGTCCCTTCCGCAGCGACCCGATCAGGCACCACGGATGGCGACCCTCTGCCGCAAGGTTCTGCCGCGAGGCGATCAGATGCCCATGCACAGCGTCGCCGAGCGGCGTGTGGTCGACGTACTGACTGACATAGTACTCGTTGAGGCGCACGGCCCAGTACGGCGAGAGCGCGAGGTCCTGCGCATAGGTGAGATCGATTTCCTGCGGCACCGAGGCGGTATTTTCCAGCCGCACGTGCCAGAACCACGCGGACGCATTGCGTGCGAGTACGAGCGCGATCGAGTATTCGATGCCGGACCACTCTCCCGCGCCGACGAGCCGGTCGCCCGTGGGACTCGCGTCGAAGTACGTGGGGCTACGCGGCCCGAGCAAAGGAATCCAGTCGATCGCACTCGCTCCGGCTGTCCTCGTACGCCTTCTCAGATAGAGATTCGCGGGACCGCCCTCCATCTCATTGCCGAGGAACAGCGAGAGCAGGATCGCGCCGCAATCGAGGCGGCGCAGCGATCCGTTGGCATTGATCTCCGCCTTCAATCCCGAACGACTCTCCAGGCGGATGACCCCCGGGTAGGTATGCGCTTCAGTCATCGCCATATCCTGCCGTCTCACGCAACTCGGCCGGCCCCGATCGTACCGGCTTGGCCGCGCGGACTACAGTCCGGGCGACCGCAGCGTATCCGTGTGCGCGGCGTTGCACGGCATGGCACTTGCTCAGCGGATAGCAGTTCGATTGCCGAGAATCCACGGCATGGATTCTGAAGGAGGGAGCATGAAGACGAAAGCAGGGATCGCCGCGGCAGCCGTCCTGTCTGCGGCAACGCTGGCCGCTTGTGCGACGCGGCCGGCCTACGAATCGAACACCCAGGCCGTCGATGATGCGACGATCACGGCCAACGTGAAGGCCGCCCTGGTGCAGGATCCCCGGACTCGGGCAAGCAACATTTCCGTCAACACCCTTCACGGCCAGGTCGAGCTCACGGGATTCGTGAACTCGCCGCAAGAGGGCCGCGAGGCCGCGCACGACGCCGGCGGTGTCCCCGGCGTACGCTCGGTGGACAACAAGCTTCAAATCAACGGCGGCGGGCCGGTCCTCAGCCAAGCGACGGACGACCCGACGATCAGCGAGGAAGTGAGATCTGCGCTCGCGTCGAATCCGCAGACACAGGCTTTGCGCGTCGAGGTGACTACGTCCGATGGCGTCGTTCAGCTCGCCGGGTTCGTCGATTCCGAACAGGAGCGTATCGCCGCCGGTAGCGTCGCGAGTTCCGTGCAGGGCGTGAGGCACGTCGACAACGACCTGCGCCTCAATCCTGCCGACTGATCCCAAGCCATTGGCGGCACCGCGTCCGCGACGCGGTGCAAAATGAAGTGCTCGTCTCCAGCCGAGACGCGCGGTGCGCCAGCTCAGGCATAATGTCGGCCTGAATCATGATCGAAATTCACGATCCGACCGCTCCGCGTCGCATTCCAAGGAGACTGAGCCATGGTCACCCGCCGTGAGATGAGCACCGCCCTTGCGCTAACCACGCTTCTTGCAGCACCGCATGCCGCCCTGCGCGCTCAAACCTCCTCTGGAGGCAACAGTGGTCCGCATCATGGGCCTAATAGATCCTCCATGGGCGTGCAAACGCTCATGGAGGAGCCCTTGGGCGATATCGCCGATCCCCAGGTCACCGTGATCACCCTCACGGTCGCCCCCGGTACGGTGTCGCCTCCACACAGGCACACCGGACCCGTTTTTGCCTACCTCCTCGAGGGCAGGATCGAGAATCAAGTCGACCCGGGACCGCCAAAAACCTACAAGGCCGGCGACTTCTTCTACGAACCGGCCATGCACGTGCATCGCATGCTTCGCAATCTGAGCAAGAGCGAGCCTGCGAAGCTTCTCATCTTCGAGGTCGGCGAGAAGGGCAAGGCATTCACGATCGGCGCGAAGTAGCGGCACTCCTCGGCCTGAAGGCCGCCCGGAAGGTCACGTGAACGTCCGGCTCTCCACGTTCATAGCTCTGTGTGCGCTCTGCGCGGGCATGGCGCCGCCGATCACCGCTGCCGGCGCACCCGCGCGCACCACCCGGGAGGTGGTACTCGAGAAAGCACCCGGCGGCTATCGATGGACGCTCACCGTGGCGGAGGTCCCTAAAGTCGGGCCGCACCAGGTTCTCATTCGGGTGCACGCCGTCGCGCTCAACCACGACGACCTGGATCTGTTGGCTCCCGATCCGCAGCACGACCACAGCGGACACATCATCGGGAGCGATGCGGCCGGGGAAGTAATTGCCGTCGGTGCAGACGTAACCTCAGTGCATCGAGGAGAACGCGTCACAAACACCTACTTCGCCAATTGGACTGACGGACCCTTCTCCTCGAAGAATCTCGCCGGCATGTATGGCTCCAGCCTCAACGGCGTGTTCAGCGACTACCTCGTCCTGCCCGACACGGCGGTCGTGCCCATTCCGGAAGGACTTTCCTATGAGGAGGCTGCGACACTCCCCACGGCCGGTCTGACGGCTTGGAGCGCGGTGACGAAGGGACGACAGCTGCACCGCGGCGATGTCGTGCTTGTGCAAGGCACAGGCGGGGTTTCAACTTTCGCGTTGCAGTTCGCGGCGGCGATGGGCGCGCGCGTGATCGTGACGAGCAGCTCCGAGTCGAAGCTGCATCGAGCGCTGGCGCTGGGCGCGAGCGACGGCCTCGATTATCGAATCGCGCCCCAGTGGGCCGACCGTGTCCGCGAGCTCACGCATTCTCACGGTGCAGATCTCGTGATCGACGTGGGCGGCAAGGCGACGCTCGGACAGTCCGTACAATGCCTGGCCGATGCGGGGTCGCTCGCGATTGTCGGCGGCCTCACGGGCTACGACGGCGCCATCTCGGCCATGGGGCTGCTCATGAAGGGCGCGCGCGCACAGGCGATATTCGTCGGCTCGCGCGCCGACTTCCGGCGCATGGACGATTTCATTGCCGCACACCACCTGCACCCGGTCGTCGACCGCGTCTTCCCGCTCGAACAGCATCAGGACGCCGTCAAGTACCTGCAGTCGGGCCGCTTCGTCGGGAAGATCGTGCTGCGGATGCAATAACGGGCGGGATCACAAGAATACGGCGTGAGCTTCCCAATGAACGGGGAGTTTGCTTAAATAGGTCGGTGGGTTGACGAGCCGATTTCAATAAAGACCCCCGCTCGATCAGCGGCACCGTCTGGACCGGGCTGGACGATGTGCTTCTCGCTTCAGGCGCCTCG
>JASHTA010000069.1 GCA_030040795.1 Gammaproteobacteria bacterium
TGATCTTCTGGACTGCCGGCAAGTCCTCCCGCGCATAGCTCACGAACACCGCGTTGTCCGGCATCTCCCGGGAGGGGGGAACGAAGCGAAGAGGAGAGGGGGATGCCCCCGAGACACTCGAGGTCGCCGATCCTTTGTTCCGTTGTTGCCACCGCTCATGCAGTTCGGCTACGAACCGCTCCGCTCCGGTGTAGATCCGGGTTCGGACACTGACCTGCTGCAAGAACGCGATCAGCCGCTCATCGGCGGAGAGCTCATCATCGGCGAGGACCTCTCCGACCTCCCGAGGATCGGACAACCGCTTTCGCTTGGCCATCCGCAGGAACAATCGCGCGAGCCAGTTACTGAAGCTGCTCCCGATCACCAACAAGTGATTGTGCTCGAGCTCGTGGAAGAGCCTCTCGGGCACCAGGCTCTCGTTCTGGAGCGAACAAATGTACTCCAGCAGATCCTCATCCGAGATCACGTACGTCGGGGAGGCGGAGAGCTTGCCGAACAGGTGATACACGAGCGGGCGGGAGAGCCGGTCTCTCTCGGTCGGTAAGTCCACCACCCGGTTCGGGGCATACGAGAGCACATCGGTGGAGGGGGAGCCCCCGAAGCGCTGGAGGTTGATGGCACTCTCGAGGAGTGAGTCGAAGGTCGTCGTGACGAAGAGGTCGAAGTCGGTGATCGAAGCCAATTGCCGCAATGCAGCGGGAGGCTCGAAGGGAGCGTCCCGGAGGACACTCCTTAGCCGTACATAGGCCTCTTCCCGCCTTCCCCTTCCCGCCAGGAACAGGCACACCACATCGTTCAGGGTGTAGCGCTCGGGAAGATCGGATCGGGAGATATTGAGGCGAGTCGCGAGCCTCTCGGCCGCCCAGTCCATGAGGAGCTTGGGGCCTCGCTCGGTGTCAACCCTCAGCAGCTCCGGCCCGACGATCGGGATGACCCGCTTCTCCTCGATGAAGGAAAGCAGGTCTTCCCAAGCGTCGTCGTCGAGCGTTGCGATCGGTAAGATCGCCGTGGAGCCGGTGCTCATTAGTTCTTCCTAGTACACCACGGGCCGTCGCAGGCCCTCCCTCCGTACCCGCCGTTCGGGTCGAGAGCCCCGTGGAAACCGGGGCGAGATCTTACACTCCGGACGTGCGCGTGGGCACACGGATCTGCTGTCCACCCCCTGCGCTGCGCCCTCGCCATCCGGCCGGTGGATCAAACCGAAACTGCACGAGCCGTTGAGACAAACGGCAAAGCGGGCGGCCGCAAATGGTGCCTCGGGCTCGATCAGGGTCTGGCCGGCGCTGCCACATACGCAGGACTCTGCGGGTGTCCGGCGAGGTGCGCTGAATCCGCGCCGCCACACCGACCAGCATTTGGTTTGAGGCGCCGCGCCGTGTGGTGCGTCGACGAGCAACTGCGCGTACAAAGCTTCGGCGAATTCGAGCGGTGACCACTGGTCGCCGTGGTTCGCTTCTCGAGTCCGCGATACCTCTGTACACGGCCATGGCTCAGTTCGCACTACGCATTGTTGGGCATCGCGCCGGCCCATGGATGCAGTTCAACTAAGATCAGCGCCGGAGATTTACCTGACGGCCTGACCTAGGTCACGCCATCGCGGCCATTCGGCCAATCAAGGCTTGGGCATTGAGCGTTGCCATGGCCCACTGCACGCTGCTCTCCGCAACGCGGCTGCCTTTACCGCGGGTACACTTTCGAGGACACGCTGGAGAAAACTCCGGCGGCACCGTGCCGAACGGAAGGTCGCGCCGGGCTCTGGCCGCAAGCGCCACCCCTCTTTCCCTGAGACGCTCGGCAAAGTGCTGGGGGAAGAGAAGCGAACAAAATTGACAATTTTGCCGTCCGCTGAGAGCGATAAGAGCGCGTGGATGGCTTTGTGACCTGCACGAAGGCTACGGAGAGTCGATGAAAATCGAACAAGCACAGCGCCATCAACGGTCGGGGAGTTTTCGATGAGCAGAACCTGGTTCAACGCAACGCTCGCAGCCGTCACCGCCGGCGCCCTGCTCCACGGCGGTCTGTCAGCCGCAGCACAGAGCGCAACTACATTTCAGCCAGATCCGTCCACCGAGCAGGTCGCGCCTTACTTGGCGCCGCAGACGCTGGCTCATATCGGCGGTGGCCGCACGATTAATCTCGTTTGCCTCGGACACGGCTCGCCGACCGCCATTCTGTCACCCCCTGCCGAAGGATGGTCGGAGGCATGGTGGAAGGTGCAGCGTCCGCTTGCTCACCGAACGCGCATCTGTGCCTGGGATCCGGCCGGCTACGGCTTCAGCAGCCCGAGCCCGCAGCCGCAGGATGTTGTCCACACGACGGAAGATCTCTGGAGGGCTCTGAAGCGAGGTGGCATCGAGGGTCCCTACGTGATGGTCGCAATCTCCCTCGGCGCCTATGATGCGCTGCGGTTCACCGATCTGCATCGCCGGAGCGTCGTGGGAATGGTGCTGGTGGACCCGAGCATTCCGGACCAAGAGGCGATCCAAGAGCGCGTCGAGCCCAAACTCGCGGCGGCGGCGTCTGTCGCGGGGCGGATGATTGCGAGGCAGCTGCGCAAGTGCGCTGCGGAGCTGAAAGATGGCACGCTGAAGCGCGGCATGCCGCAGTTCGAGCGGTGCACAGCTGAGCGCAATTTCCCTCCGGCTTTCTCCCGCCTGAAGGCCAGGCTCGCCCAGCTCAACGCCGATCCTGCGCGACTGTTGACCCAGGCATCGGCCTGGGAGTCCCTCACAGAGGACTCGAGCGAAGTCGTCAACGTCCGACGCCGCTACGGCAACATGCCGCTCATTGTCCTGACTGCAGCGCGCGACGCTTCAATTGCTCTGCCGCCGGGCACGCCCGGCGCCAGCACGCCCGCGGAGGTCGCCGAGCTGCGCCAGGAGAATGCCCGGTTCTTCCGGGATTCTTGGGGTCCAGCGCACGATGCCTATGC
>JASHTA010000006.1 GCA_030040795.1 Gammaproteobacteria bacterium
ACGAAGCCGCCCATCGAGAGCACCTTGCTGCGCACGCGCTCGAGGTCCTCGTTGAAGCGCCGGGAGATGTGATGGGTAAGGTCGGCGGTCTCCATCTGCGATGTCCTCTACGCACGCGGGCCGGCGTGCGTTGCACAAATCATTCCCGCGGCGCGGATCATAGCCGAACGCAAGTCGGCGACGCGTGAATTTGAGTCGCAAAGCCGGAAGGGCGCAATCCTCATGCGGCGTCCGCGAGCGCTGGAGAGGGGAGGCGCGACACCGACTGCGAGCCGTGCGACCAGCGCCTCAGGTGCAGCTCGCCGCGGTCGTCCTCGATGAGCGCGGAGCAGGACTCCACCCAGTCGCCCGTATTGCCGTAGATCGCTCCCTCGATATGGCGCAGGTTCGCCCGGTGAATGTGGCCGCAGATGATGCCGTCATACCCCTGCTGCGCCGCGTGACGCGCCGCGGTCCGCTCGAACCGGTCGATGTAGCGCGCGCTGGTCGGTATCGCGAGCTTCAAGCGCTCCGCGATGGGCAGGTAGCGCCGTCCGAGCAGCCGGCGCAGATCGTTGACACGGTGGTTGATGGCGAGCGCCGTCTCGTACGAGGCATCGCCGAGCTTGTAGAGCCAGCCCGGGCATCCGACCGCCCCCTCGAGCTGATCGCCGTGCAGAACCAGCAGCCGCGTCCCGCGCGCGGTTCTGTGGACCCATTCGCGATGGACCTCGAGCCGCCCCTGCAGAATGTCGGCGACGAGCGCAAGGCTCGCGTCGTGATTGCCGGGCAGATAGATGAGCCGGGACCCGGACCGCAGGTGGGCGAGGAGGATCCGCAAGACCTGGGTATGCTCATCGGTCCAGAAAAACCGCTTGGCGAGGCTCAACCCATCGACGATATCGCCGACGAGCACGATGCTCTCGGCCTCGACCCCACGCAGGAACTCGGCAAGCTCCCGCACCCGCGCCCGTTTGAATCCGAGGTGAATATCCGAGAGGAACAAGGTTCGCGCCCGACACCTTCCCTGCTTCACTCCATCGCGCATGACTGTTGCCGGGGCGTCCAAAACGGCTGCCAGGATGGCGCCTCCCTGTGTCAGCCGCGTGACAGCGAAGCGATATTTTTCTTAAAGCTTAACGGCTTACAGCACGAACTTCCGGTGCTGCAGCCGGGCGGCCGACCCGGCTCGGCGGGAAGTGGCAGCCGAAGACGCTGCCGGTGCCGGGCGTGCTCTGGATGTCGAGCGCCGCCCCGTGCCGCTGCAACACGTGTCTCACGATCGCCAGTCCGAGCCCCGATCCGCCCGTGCTCCGCGAGCGGCCCGGATCGACGCGGTAGAAGCGCTCCGTCAGGCGTGGGATGTGCTCGGGCTGGATGCCGAGGCCGGTGTCCTCCACGGTGAAATGTCCTCCGTCCGCATCGACCCACCAGCGCATCTCGATCGAGCCCTCCGCCGGGGTGTATTTCGCCGCGTTGTCCACCAGATTGAAGAACGCCGAGTGGATCTCCGACTCGTTGCCGATCAGGTAGCCGTCCGAGTCCACCCGCACCCGCACCTCGCGGGGGCGGTCCGGCCGGGTGAGCACATCCTGGCGCAGCGTCTGCAGCAACGCGCCCACATCGATCGGCTCTCCCTGCGCCTCGCTGTCGGTCGCCTCGAGCCGGGAGAGCTCGAGCAAGTCGCGGATGATCGCCGTCATCCGCTCGGCCTGCCGGCGCATCTCGGCGAGCGGATGCCGCAGATCGGACTCGAAGGCGGGGTCCTGGCTCAAGGTCTCGAGGTAGCCCGAGATCACCGTGAGCGGGGAGCGCAGCTCGTGCGAGGCGTTCGCGACGAAGTCCTTGCGCATGGCCTCGAGCCGCATCTGCCGGGACACGTCGCGCACGAGCAGCAGCCGCTGGCCTTCCCCGTACGGCACGATCTGCAGCGACAGGTACAGGGCCTCGCCGGTCCCGTAGCGGATGACGGCGGGATTCGCATACTGCCCGCCGCTCAGGTAGCGCACGAATTCCGGCTGGCGCACGAGGTTGTCCACGCGCAGGCCGAGGTCGGCCGGCCGGCGCAGGTTGAGCAGCAGCGCGGCCATGCGGTTGAACCACACGATCTCGCTCTCTCCGTTGAGGATGACGACGCCGTCCGGCAAGGCCGCGGTCGAGCGCTGAATCTGCCTCAGGAGCTGGATGAACCGCTGCTTGTGGAAGCGCTTGCGCCGGTGCAGCCGCACGAGCTGGGTGATCACGTTTCCCCAGGCGCCGCCGATGTCCGGAGGATCCGCGAAGCTGCGGTGCTGCACCCACCAGTCCATGCGAAACAGGTCGATCAGCTGCCACACGAGATAGGCCGCCACGACGAGCGCGACCCCGGCGAAGAGGTGGCCCAGCGGCCAGCCGATCAGCAGGCCGAGGAGAACCGCTCCGGTGAGGCGGACTGCGGCGAACCCCAACGCTTGGAAAGCCAAGGACATCCGGACCCTGCTCCCGGAGCGCTTCGAATGGATCGGATACTTCAGCCCGTGCGCGCGGAGAAGCGGTATCCGGAGCCGCGCACGGTCTGCACCAGCCGATCGTAACCGAATTCCTCGAGCGCTTTGCGCAGGCGGCGGATATGAACGTCGATCGTGCGTTCCTCCACATACACGTTGCCGCCCCAGACCCGGTCGAGGAGCTGATCGCGCGTGTAGACGCGCTCCGGATGGGTCATGAAGAATTCGAGCATCCGGTACTCGGTCGGGCCGAGGGGGACGGTCCGCTCCCCGACGAGCACCCGATGGCTTGCCTGATCCAGGGCGAGGCCCTCCACGGCGATGAGCTCGCCGTCTCCGTTCGGCACCGCGCGGCGCAATACGGCATTGATCCGGGCGACGAGCTCGCGCGGCGAGAACGGCTTCGTCACGTAGTCGTCCGCTCCGCCTTCGAGGCCCGCGACCTTGTCGCCCTCCTCCGCACGCGCAGTGAGCATGATGATCGGCAGCGCACGCGTCTCGCGGTCCCGCTTGATCGCGCGCGTGAGCTCGAGCCCGCTCATGTCCGGTAGCATCCAGTCGATGAGGACCAGGTCGGGCCGGCGATCGGCGAGCGAGGCCCGCGCCGACCTCGAGTCCTCGGCCTCGCGGACCTCGAATCCCGCCCGCTTCAGGCTGAACGAGACCATCTCGCGAATCGGCCGCTCGTCCTCGACGATAAGAACTTGCTTGGACATCCGATACTTAAACTGCCACGGCGGCGGTAT
>JASHTA010000070.1 GCA_030040795.1 Gammaproteobacteria bacterium
GGGTTGGAGGTGAACACGATCCGCATGCCGTCGGGGGACCACATGGGGTCGAAGTCAATCGTCGCCCCGAACGTCAGGCGGCTCATGCGGGCGCCATCCAGCAGCCAGAGATTCACGCCCTGCGCTGTGGTGCGCGCGACCACCACGCGTCGGCCGTTGGGCGCGACACGTGGAACAGATAGAGTGTCATCGGGAGCACCGACGCTGCCGCGCGCGGCGCCCGAGCGGTCGAACCATGTCAGTTGCCCGTGGCCGGCCGCACCGGCCCGGTAAGCCACCAGCCCGGTCGCCGACACGGAGACAGGGCTGAAAGTCCCGGCCGTCGAGAGGCCGCTGGCCAGCGTGACCAGCGCACCCGTGAGCTCAGCCTTCCCCACATCCAGCCGTTGGGCCACGAGCGCGCCACCCGTCACCCACAGCATCCAGCCGGTGGGCAGATACACCGGGCTGCTCAGCGCGTTCGTCAGCCGCGTCGGGGCGCCCCCGGCCAGATCGCCCAGGTAGATCCCACCCCCGGCCGAAGATCCAAGCACAACGAACAGGAAATGGTGCCCGTCGGGCTGGAAGAAGGGCGTGGCCTGTCCCGTCTGTCCTGCCTTCAACGTGGTCACCGCCTGCGCCGCGCCCCCGGTGGCGGAGACGCGCATCAAGGGACTCCCTATCGCACTCGGCGCAAACAGGATGACGCCGGCCGCGTTCCATGTCCCGCCGGCCCCGGAAGATGCAGGCGCCAGGGTGTACGGTGCCCCACCGCCCAGATCGAGGCGCTTCAGCGCACCATGAGCGAAGAAACCAATCGAGCGGCTATCGGGCGACCAGAAAGGATCGGTTCCGCCCTCAGTACCGGCCAGCGGCTGCGCCGTCGTCGACGCCAGCGATCGCAGCCACAGACGCGAGGCGCCATCACCTGAAGCCACGAATACGATCTGCCGCCCATCGGGTGAGAGCGCGAAAGTGTCGGGCTGGCTCGTCGCGGGCGTGACGATGTCGAGGCGCGTTTCGGGCGGCTCAGGCGGCGGGGCAAGGCGGAGATAACGGATAGCGGGAACCGCGAGCAAGGCGGCGGTGATACTCAGTACCGCGGCCACTATCGCGACCGATGCCAGCATCCACCCCAGCCGCCGGGCCTTCTGCGCGCTCCTCGCTGCGGCCGCCTGGGCGAGCGCGGCAGCCGCTTGCTCGGCCGCCGCCGCCTCCGGGTCCAGGATCGCCCGCAGCGCCGTCACCAGGCGCGTGGCATCGTTGTGAAAGTCCGGGTCCGGCCGCACCGCGATCGACTGGCGAAACACGAGCGATCCCAAGGACCCGGGCAGATCGGCGGCGACCGGGAGCTGTGCATGACCGACGAGTACCGGCACCACCGGGATGTCCCGGGCAAGCGCAGTCTCGAGCTCGATGCGCACGAAGTCCTCCGGATCCTCGAGCCGGCGCTCCCCGGCGGGGCTTTTCGCCTGCGTCCAGTTCGGACCTACGATGGCGAGCATCACCCCGCAGTTCCCAACGATGTCGTTCAGATGCCCGCGAAAATCCCGCCCGAGCGGAATCGAGTCCACATCCTTGAACACCTGCGCCTTGCCGAACTCGGCGACGAGCCGATCGTAAATGCGGCCCGTGGCATCCGGGCTGTCGCTGCGGCGGTAGCTGATGAAAATCCCCGACAAGAGTCACTCCGCTTTCTTATGACCCGGAGGAGCTCATCGTCGTGACCGGGCCATTCTTGGGATGTCCACCGCAGAGTCTATTCGTCCAGCGCCCTCGAGGTCGAATAGTGGCGCTGGGGAAGCCCATTCAGTCTGGTGATTGGCCGGTTATGCCGTTAGCGACTGTCGGTGTCCGTGGATTCTCCGCTGGCCATGCTGATAATCCCCGGGACGGCAACGGCTGCAGCTCCGAACAGCCACGCAGCAAAAATCCGTGACCCGCGCTGTACAAGGTAGGCGCTCGTTTAATATATGGACTCCCCCTGCGTTGCAAGCGCGTCTCTGCTGTTGGAATTGGAATCAGACTGCGTCAAATATATCCGGCCTCTGATGCGTCCGTCGACGCGGGCCCTGATGACATTCGCTCGCAGGAGCCTCATTACAATTGCGGTGTCTTAGCCACCGGTTAAACAAACAGGCTCATCCTGCGTCGGTCCGACCTGCTTCCATCAGTATCTACGCTCTCGCAATCCTGGCGGGTAGTACCTGCTTCCTCCTCCCTTCTCTACCACTCGATCCGTGAACGATCGTCAGAGCCCGGGCCTACATCAGGCCGCGGGCTCCTCGGCTTGCACGGGTCGATACTCCGTAGCCTTGGCCAGCATCGCCCAGGCGATGCGCGCATGTTTGGCCGCCAGCGCCACGGCGGCGATGTTGACGTGCCGACGCTTCTTCAGGCGCCGCGCCCAAGCGCTCTTGCTGTCGGTCTTCTTGTCGACAACTCTCAAGTACGATCGGGCTCCGTGCACCAGGAGCATCCGAAGGTACCGATCGCCGTGCTTGGTAATCCGGCCAAGACGGCTCGTGCCACCGCTCGAGTATTGTCTGGGCGTCAGCCCCAAAGAGGCGGCGTAATTGCGCGCGCTCTTGAACACATGCGGATCGCCCATGCTCGCGACCAGTGCCGTTGCGGTCTGCGCGCCGATGGCCCCGACTTGCATCAGTCGACGCGCCGGTTCGCTCTGCTGAGCCAGCTCGCGTATTTTCCCGTCAAACTGCTGGATGCGCCGATCGAGCTCGCGAAACTGCTCAAGCAAGCCATCCAGCACCTCGCGCCCGAGCGCGGGCAGGCCGTTATCAGCGTTCTCAAGGATCGCGGGCAGCTGCGCTCTAAGGCTCCTCACGCCCTTGGGTACCACTACACCAAACTCGCCCAGCAGTCCGCGGATCTGATTTACCAGCGCGGTCCGATTGGCTACTACCAGACTGCGCGCACGGTGGACCATCAGTACGGCTTGCTGCTCTTGACTCTTGATTGCCACGAAGTGCATGTTCGGGCGCCCCACCGCTTCGCAGATCGCCTCGGCATCGTTCGCGTCATTCTTGCCGTGCTTGCGATAAGCGGCTACAAACTGCGCGGCCATGAGCTTCACCGTATGACCAAGCTTGGTGAGCTCGCGTGCCCAATAGTGAGCGCCCGCGCAAGCCTCTATGCCGATCAGGCAGGCCGGCAGCTGCGCGAAGTACTCCAGGACTTCCCCGCGTGCCAGCGTCTTACGCCCTTCCACCCTCCCGTGCTCGTTCACGCCATGCACCTGAAAAACCTGCTTCGCAATGTCCAGCCCGCAGCGAGTAAACTTCATAGCGACTCCCCCTCTCTGTGATTGAACGACCGACAGTCTTCAATCTGGCACAACCGATGCTGTAAGAGCAGGGGGAGTCCATGTCATTACGATTCCGGACCGCGTCCGGAATTGCCACGAGCACATCTTGGTCAAGGCTGCGCCCCGACACCCCGGCAAACCCTTCCCGGTCGCCGCCGATGCCTCGCTCGGCCCCTACGCCTCTCGCACGTTGCCTATCGGAGGATTGGAGGAGGAAGCGGCAAGGTCAATTACGTGAACAGCACCTACTTCGGTCTGCTGGCTGAGTTCGGAGAGGCCCACATCCCGCTTGAGCGCGTCGCGCCCAAGTACTTCGGCCTGTCGTACGAGGAGGCGCGTCGTCGGGCGCCGGCCAAAATGCTGCCGTGCCGAGCCTTTCGTCTCGGTGGCCAGAAATCGCCGTGGCTTGTCAGTGCGGCGGATCTCGTCGAGCTGATCGACTTGCGGC
>JASHTA010000071.1 GCA_030040795.1 Gammaproteobacteria bacterium
GCAAGGGGTCCTCCCGCGGGCCGCCAATAGGGGTCGGGTACACGAGTCGATCGATTCGCACGCCGCGCTCGTGTAGGCGGGTCAGGAGCAGCTCCAAGCCCAGCGTGTGATCCGCATGCGGATGCGTCGCCGCTGCCGTCCGGAAAGATCAAGGCGCAGGCGTTCCCGAGCCCTTCCTCCACGCGGAACACCCAGAGTTCAGCTTTCACGCGCTCACCCTGTCTCCAGTCAGGCGGAGTCCAAAGCGAACTGGCCCGGAAGGATTTGGTCGTCTTGCCGCGGTGTTATCATCCCGATTCCGAGCTTGACCGTAAAGAAGCCATCGGATGCAGGATGCCTCGAAGCCTACCTCAGCAAGCGTGGTCACGGAGGGCGTGACCGCCTCGAAGCAAGCTGTATCACCGGCGGACGAGCCGACGGTCGCTGCGTCCCCCGGTCCGCGCAGCGAGTGGTCCGCTCCTCGCAACGGGATGGGCCTGGCTCTCTCCGGTGGTGGCTTTCGCGCGTCGTTGTTCGGTCTCGGTACGCTGTGGCGTTTGAATGAGCTGGGCTGGCTCAAGTCGCTGCGTCGAATCACCAGCGTCTCGGGAGGCTCGCTCACGGCCGGCGTGCTTGCCGCAAGGTGGAACGAGCTCCAGTTCAATGCGGCAGGTCGGGCGACCAACTTCGAGCAAGTCGCTGTCTCGCGCGTGCGGGCGTTCTGCTCGACGACACTCGACTGGAAGGCGGGTCTTTGCGGGCTCATTCCCTTCGTGACTGCTGCGGGCGTGACCCGCCGCGCGTATGACCGACGACTGGTGAGGCTCTCCCACAGGCGCGTTGCGCGGCTCTCCGATCTCCCCGCAGAAAACGCCGGTCCGGATTTCGTGTTCTACGCAACGTGCTTTCAAACCGGCTCGAGCTTTCGCTTCAGTCGCGACGGACTGTACGACTGGAAACTCGGCACATTGCGTCAACTGGATATCAGCCTCGGCACGGCACTCGCGGCCTCCGCGGCCTTTCCGCCGTTTCTCTCACCGCTTCAGGTGCGCACCGACCCCCAGAAGTGGGTCGATAAGCCCAACGTGAAGGGCCTGGAGCAGGCCGACCGAATCCGTGCCCGGCTGTTCCTGGGCGATGGCGGAGTCTACGACAATATGGGGATTGAGGCGCTCTGGAGAAACATGGCTTGTGTCCTGGTGAGTGACGCCGGTGCGCCATTTGCCTTCGTGCGCAGCCCCTGGCGCAACTGGCCAGGCCAGCTCGGCCGGGTCCGCGACATTCTCATCGAGCAGACGCGCGCTCTGCGCAAGCGCATGCTGATCCGGGATCTGCAGGCGAAGACGTATGAGGGAGCTTACTGGGGCATTAACACCCAAATCGGCGAATATACGGCCACACCGCCTATCTGCACGGATGGAACGACGACCCAATCCCTAGCGCGCATTAGTACTCGTCTGCGGGCGATGGACAACCGTACCCAGGAGCGGCTGATAAACTGGGGCTACGCACTGGCCGACGCGGCGATCCGCACGCATGTGGATGCGGCCGTCACTTGCGGTCGGTTTCCTTACCCGCAGAACGCGTTCTAATCTCGATCCGCGGGCTTGTCATCTGCTCCTTTCGGATGGCTGGTCTCGTCAGACAAGCTGGCCGGATATCAAGTTGACAGTGCAAGTGTCGTCCGGCTGGCTCGATTTCGGATTGACGCTGCGATATTCAAATTGAAGGGTTGGGGTGCCGCTACTCGGGCTAGATATCGTGGCCCTCACGTAGCCAGATTCGTCGATCACGCAGCCTAACTGGTTTCCATTCCCTTGCGCGCCGATTTTCTGCATATAGGCCTTCCCAACTTCTTCGGACGGGGTAATTCCATAACCACCGGCGCCCGACATCACGTAGGGGATGTTCTGCTTTCCGTTGGGGCCGGCCGTGGGGCGCACAATGCGCTGATATAAGTGCGCGTGACCGCAGATCACGGCATCCGGCCAAAATCCGGCCTTGGCATAGACCGCATCAATGGCCTTGCTGTTCGGATCGGGCGTGGACTGGCCCGGGAACCATCGCGGGAAATGGTGGATGGCCATGATGACGGCGGGTAGCCCGTTATTCCGTTTAGACTTGAGGCGAGAGAGCTCCTTGTACAGGAACGTGAGCTGTTGCTCATCCAGCCACCCGAGCGACTCACCGCAATTGCTGTACAGCCCGATGATCGAGATCAATGGGTGATTCAGCGTGAAGTACACGCCGGGCTGCGTCATAGTGCTGCGCAGTATCCCGCCTGCTCCCGGCCAGCGTCCGGGCGTCTTTGCGCAGAACGCGCTCTGGAAGTCCGCGAGGGAAATCTGAGACGGCTCATAGATGATACCGTCGTGGTTGCCCGGGATGGCGAAGATGGGTGCCGGATAGGAGCGGAACGGATCGTAGAATTGGCTGTAGTAGTACGCTCGCTCCCCATAGTAGTAGACGACGTCGCCCACGTGATACATAAACGCGGGGGGTGATGAAGCCGCATCGCGTGCCAGCAGGTCCGCGACCTTTGACTCATATCCTTCGAGCTTGCTCTGCGACGGTGCGCCACTGTCTCCGATAATGTCGAACGTGATACTTTCAATACCATTGCTATTGAGGTAGCCACGCGGGTTCGGGCCAACGACGCTCGCAAGGTCCATGAGAGGGTACTCGCGCGGCGTGGGCACGGGACCCCGCGTATGACCCTTCGACTGCTGCTGGACGATGGGTGTCTGGTAAGTCGCGGCGTCATTGTCGGGGATGTATTGGCCAGAGGTGTCCTCGGGATTGAAGTCCGCAAACACGAATCCCTGTTCGTTTGGTCGCCCCGGTGCCGGATCTGTCTGCTCGCCGACTGCCGCGGCGCTCAAGGACCGCGGTCGCCGACCGGCGGCTACCTCCCTCAGGGCGCGCGGGATGCGCGGCAGTATGTCCTTGCGAACTCGTGCGGACACCGAGTCGATCTCCCGGATACCCGTGATCGCAGGGTAGCCGCGGCGATCGGTATGAATCGTTTGCGACCGGAACTTGATGAAGATGCCGGTGGCGCGTCCATCCCCAAGAACGATCAAGCCGCCGTCTTGTCCGCGCCCATTCTCAAGATAGTGGAGCGTCCCGTTGGTACGATTGAAGGCACCCTGGTTCATGTGGACGTTGTCTACCCCGGTGAACCCCGTGGCCGGGGAATACCCGGAACGGTGATCCATGGGGTAGCCCGTCCCAAACACGGCGACAAGCGGTCGAGCCTTCGCTGCGCGCTCAAGGATCCGGTGCAGCTGCCTCAGCGATTGTGCGGCACTGCGACGTCCCACCTTGGGCTCCTTCCGGGACTCGCTCGGGAACGTCGTGGGATCCAAGACATTACCGCGTTCATAGCTCAGCCTCGGTACGTCCGGGTTCTCGCTGGCAATCAGGAAGCTTGGCGTGCCAGCCTCACGGTCGCGCGACTTGTACGTGCGGAGCTTTCTGACCAAGGGATGGCTACTCAGATCGACGATCTGGTACTCGACCTGAGAATAGTCGGTGGGCTGAATTGCCGGGACATTCAGCGCGACGCGGTAGGGCGGATGATTCGGATCTGCGGGCTGAACCAGGAGCAGCCAGTGCGGCTTTCGGCCCTGGGGTCGCCGAAATCCAGTGATTCGTCCGATCAACAAACCGTAGCCGTGCAACGCCATGGATCTTTTCCAAACACCGTTAGGCGCGAATCCGCACTGAACCCTTCGTCAATCCTCTCAGTCGTCGATCGAGTCACTGCCAATCTGTTCCCGCGGAGCCGCCCTCACCCACTTGTGCACCGCCTACGGAGCAGCCGCGAGTTGCTGCGAGATGAGGTCCCGGTAGGTCGTCGCGTGGTGCTGAAAGAATTCGTCGCCGCTCTGGTCGGGCTGGGGTGTGCCGTACACTGTGATGACGCGGCCCGCAGGCACGAACTCCCACGACTCGCCGCTTCGAAGCTTGTGTAGGGGTTGCAGATCGTTCCAGTGGTAGAAGTGACCATAGCCCGCCGCCTCGCGCGTGGCGTTCCATTCGAGGATTTTTCCGATGCCGAGTCGGAGCCACTTGCCCGTTGCGCCGAGGGCATAGACCGCTCGCGCGAGCAGGAATTTGCCGTGAAAATCCGTCTCGAGATCCGCCATGCTTTGGATGGTGAGCGGTACCCGCGGCACGGGATCGAGCGAGTTATTGATCACAATTGCATTATCCGGCCCCTGCGTATATGAGGCGAACTCGGTGCTGAAAGCGTAGTTGCCCGGCTTCGGCTGCGCGATTGCATAGGACTTCAGGCGATAGTGCATACCCTTCAGGCCGAGCGGGTCCGCTCCAGAGACCTCCGCGTCGTACATCGCGTTGAATAGGAACGCATGCACTAACGTAGCCATCGCGGCTCCCTGGCTATGGCCTACAATGTAGAGCACGGAGCCGGGTGGCACGCCGTCCGCGTGTCGTTCGATGACGGGCAAGATGCCGTACCGACGATCGAGCAACAGCGTGAATGTCGCGTGCGCAAAGCCGCTGTGTACAGTGGCGTCGCGACTTTGTGCAAACGAAACGACAGGGGTGAGGAAATCGGGACCCTCAACGGGCTGAAACAGGGCATTTTCAATGGCGCTCGGCTCCGTCTCGAACACGGTTCCGCGGATGGCGATCGCGTATCGTCCGGCGTTGCGACCCACACCTTGGTATAGGATCCAGGCGTTCTGCCAGGCGCCAAAGCCGTTGAGCGAGGGATCTTTCTCTATGTCGGCGGGCCCGTTGAGCGACACTTTGCGATCCCTGGCCTGCTTTTCGATTCGCGCAAACAGGTGTTTCCAGAACTCTACGCTGTCATCGGGAAGTGAGGCGCGCTTTGCCGATGCAGTTGCTGCGCTGGCGAGTGCTTTGTACTTGAAGTAATCCTCCGCAATGGCTTTGCGGCTATCGTAGATCGGGCGCCATTGTGTCGGGTCTACCTGCGCAAAGTCACTGGGTTTGGCTTTGTCGGAGTCGCGGTCGTCCTGATTGTCGAGCTCCACACAAAATTCGATGAACTGTCGAGCTTCGTCGTAGGAGAGGCCACCCGGTCCAGCGAACTCGCTCGCATACTTTCCCCATGCCGGGGGACTAGGAAGTCGTGGTGCTGTCGCACAGCCCGTCAGCGCGATCATGCCTGCGATCACCCCGAAGCGGTGGAATATGAAGGAAGCCACTTTGACGAATTCACGTAGTGCGTGGCTGACGCACTGTCCGGCCATCTTCGACCCCTTTCCCTGTATCTTCGCGCGTTCGTCTTATTGAGCTGGCGAACCGTCGCGTCTTTCTTATCTCGCTCGACTATACGCTGTGACGATTTTGTCTTGCAATCGTGCGCATCAGTATTTCTTCGCTGCTGCGCAGCACTCGCGCCATCGGCCCTTTCGATCGATGGCGTCGCCGCAAGAGAGCCGGCACTCCACGAGAGCTGGCGCTTCAGGAGAGCAGCTGCTCCAGATCCTCGCGGCGCAGGTCGCGAATGAGGCCCTTGTCCGCTCCGACGATCGCCTCGGCGAGATCGCGCTTGTGGCTTTGCAGCTCGAGCACCTTCTCCTCGATGGTGTCGCGGGCGATGAGGCGGTAGGCGAACACCTGGTTCGCCTGTCCGATGCGGTGGGCGCGATCGATCGCCTGCGCCTCGACGGCCGGATTCCACCAGGGGTCGAGCAGAAAGACGTACTGCGCCGCGGTGAGATTGAGCCCGAGGCCGCCTGCCTTGAGGCTGATCAGGAAGAGCCTCGCGCCAGGCTCGGTCTGGAACCGTGTCACGACCTTTTCGCGATCCCTCGTGCGGCCGTCGAGGTATTCGTAGGGGAGGGACTCGCGATCGAGGCTTTCGCGCAAGATCGCGAGCATGCGCGTGAATTGCGAGAACACGAGCACCTTGTGGCCTTCCTCGAGCACCTCCTGCAAGCGCGGCAAGAGCGTCTCGAGCTTCGCGGCCGGCTCGCTCGAGCGGCGCTCATCGATCAGCCCCGGATGCAGTGCCGCTTGCCGCAGCCGCAGCAGCGCCTCGAGGATCTGAATCTTCGAGCGCGCGAGCCCCTCGCGCTCGATGCGCTTGAGCAGCGTTCCGCGGTAATGGTCGCGCAGCTCGTCGTAGAGCCGGCGCTGCCGGCTCTCCAGCTCGCAGTAGAGGGTCTGCTCGACTTTCGGCGGCAGCTCGCGGACCACCTGCTCCTTCGTGCGCCTCAGCAGGAAGGGCCGCAGGGCCTGCGCGAGGACTTTGCGCGTGGCCTCATCAGGATCGCGGCCCGCGCCCTGCGTCAGGCGGAAGACGGAGGCGGCACCGAGCAAGCCCGGATTCAAGAACTGCATGAGGCTCCAGAGCTCACCGAGATGGTTCTCGATCGGAGTGCCGGAGAGCGCGAGGCGGTGATTCGCCTGCAGGAGCCGCGCCGACTTGGCGGAGGCCGAGTCCGCGTTCTTGATCGCCTGGGCCTCATCGAGGATCACGTAATCGAAGCGCACGTCCTTGAAGTCGATCGCGTCCCGTCTCAGCGTCCCGTAGGTCGTCAGGATCAGGTCGTAATCCTCGAAATGCTCGTTGCCGCTCGATCGCTCGGGTCCGGTGTGATCGAGAACCCGCAGCTGCGGGGCGAAGCGCGCCGCTTCCGCTTTCCAGTTGAAGAGAAGCGATTTAGGTACCACGACGAGCGAGGGGCCGATGTGAGCCGATCGGCCCCGACCGAGCGCACGGCGCGCCGCGCGCCGCGCCTCGAGCAGTGCGAGCACCTGCACGGTCTTCCCGAGACCCATGTCATCCGCGAGGCAGCCGCCGAAGCCGAAGCGCCGGAGGAAGTCAATCCAGCCGAGGCCCTCCTTCTGGTACGGGCGCAGCTCCCCCTCGAATCCCACGGGCGGATGGGCAGGCTCGATGCCGGAGAAGGCTCGCAGCTCCGCGCAGGCCTGGGAGAAGAGGGCGTCGCGCTCGACATCGGGTTGCGCGGCGAGCAGGGCATCGAGCAGGCCAACCTGGCTGCGTGTGAAGCGGACGTGATCGTCCTGCACGCTACCGAGCCCAGTGAGCAGCCCATATCGCTCGAGCCACTGCTCCGGCAAGAGCCCGAAACTGCCGTCGCCGAGCCGCACCATGCTCTCGCCACGCTTGACCGCAGCG
>JASHTA010000072.1 GCA_030040795.1 Gammaproteobacteria bacterium
GATACCGCGGCAACCGCTCGACCCAAAGGATCAATGGGAGGCGATGCCACCTTCTGCGTTAGGCGCCGCCGCGGGCAGGTTCGAACCTCTCTTCCCATAGAGCGTTTTCAGAACGGCCCGATCCCAGTCGGTCACGCCGGTGGGCACAGCCTCGGGCGTTTTCTCGAAGAGCTTGAGAATGGTCGGAACGCCGCCGAGACGCTTGGTGTCGGATGCGAGATGCGTGAGGCCCGCCATCGCAACGTAGTCGGCCAGCTGTCCGAGCGACACGCCCTTCAGCGAGTCCCGATCCACGAGCACGAAGACTCGATAAAGCACGTGGGAGACGTCGGACTTGAGAGTCAACTCCGAAGGAGGTGTGTTTACAACATACGGCGCCGCCGAGTAATAAACGGACCTGCGCCCGACCGGCTGACCCCAGGCGGTCTGCGGATACGTGTCGTACCAGACCCTCACGGGGCGAGACGTCGCGATGAAATTGTCAACGGTCGCCGGCTGCGGTTGATCGAAGCCGAAAGTAAACGACGGATTGCGGTCGGCCATCCCCTTGAAGAGGTCCGCGGGCTGGCGGCTGACGAGGATGTAGAGATTCGCGACGCAGTGCTCACCGCCGAGCGGCACGCCGGCCGAGCTGGCGACTTGCGAGAATCGCTCCAAGATGAACTCACCGGCCTCCCCGGGAAGGCCCGAGACCAGTGGGCATACCGGCGCCTGCCAGAGAGCGAGTGCCTGGTCTGTCGCGGGAGACAGGGGAAGCGGTAGGGATGCTTCAGCCCCCGTGTGGTCGCTCCGGAACGACTGCTGCGCACAGGACGAGAGGCCCACGGCTGCCAGGACACCAAGAAGGGTGCCTACGACCGGAGTTCGTGACTTCGCTGCCATTGGCACACCTCACGAGAGCGGGCGGCTAAGGATATAGGGCTGGATGCTGACGAAAACCCGTTAACGAAAGTTAACCACTCGATGGCGATTCGTGCAATGAGCCACGACCTCGATTGCCCGCTATGCTACAGGGTTCCAAGATCTTCGGCGCCAAATGAGGGGGGGTGCAATGGGTAGCTTGGCTCGAGTGGGGCGACTGAGCATAACGCTCGCTGCAGCTGCGCTGCTGATCTGCAGCGCACAGCCGAGTTGGGCGGCGAACCGATCTGTCGCGGCGGCGACCTGCGGTCGAAACTGCCTGACCCGGCTCATGACCGATTACCTGGATGCGCTCGTGAGCGGTGACCACTCGCGGCTGAGAGTCATCCCATCCGTCCGCTTCACCGAGGATCAGCGGGAACTGAAATTCGGCTCAGACGGTATCTGGCGCCACAAGGTCGGCCTCACCCCGTATCGCTTCGACATCATCGATGTGCGTGCGGGCATTGCCGCAGGACTGGTGAAGGTGCGAATCGACGGCAAGCCCGCGCTGCTGGCGCTCCGCCTCCTCACGCGCGACGGCCGAATCTCGGGTGTCGAGAGTATCGTCGTGCACTCGCAGGCCGAGGGAATGATCTTCAACGTCGATGCGATCAAATCGCTCAGCCATGCCATGGCGCTCACGCCGCCGGCATCGGAGCGCAATTCACGCGACGAGATGATTGCCATTGCATCCCGCTACCCGCGCGGCTTGCAGGCAGGGAGCTTCGTGAAGGTCGACGTGCCGTTCGCGCCGGAGGCCTATCGCTTCGAGAATGGACGCCTCATGGCCGGGCCGGGTTGCACCTTCTTCCGAGGGTGCGAGCACATCAAGACGCAGCGCATTCCGACGCTCTCGAAGCTCGTGTATCGCGTTGCCGCGGTGGATGAAAGGCAGGGCGTCGTCCTGATCCGCATGGACTTTGGTCCCGGATCCGTGTTCGAGGCACCGGACCGCCCTAAGGGCCAATCCCTCAGCGTCTTCGAGGCCTTCAAGGTGTATGGCGGGCAGATCCATGCCGTCGAGGCCTTCATGAAAGTGAAGCCTGCCGACCAGCCGCTCGGCTGGGAATGATCGCGCCTTCCAAATCCTTCGGCGAATCGGTGAAGCGGCGAATCGGTGAAGCGGTGCAGCGGTCTGCGGTAAAGCTGTCTTGCTCCGCTTTCGGGATTGCCCTAGGCTCTTGCCGAAATCGGCCGTAGGGGGTGGACGTGAAGACTTTCGCCAAATGCTGGAGGCCAATCCGGTTGGGTACGCTCGGTTTCGCTTGCTGCCTGGCGCTCGTGTCCGGCCCCGCCGTACGGGCTCACGACCTGACAGCCAAAGCGCTCAGCGACCGCGCGCAGATCCAGGATCTGATCACCCGTTACTATTACAATTTCGGTAGATCGAATCCGGAGAGCTTTACGGATTTCTATGCCGACGACGCCGAGCTGATCCTCGGCTCCACTCACTTCAAGGGGAAGGACGGGATCGCCAAGGCCTATGGACGCGCCGGGGGAAACAGCCCGGCCAGGAAGGCCTACTCCTTCAATGTGACCATCAGCAACCCGCTCATCGTGGTGCACGGCGATACGGCAACCGCTGAGTTGATCTTCACGGAATTCCTGATCGACAAGCAGGGCGATGCGCCGCGCGTCACCACGCAGGGCCGAGAGTACGCCACGTTCGTCAAGGTGAAGGGCGAGTGGCGCTACAAGACGCGCCAGATCAAGGGAGGCACCGAGCCGCCGGAAGGCTGGAAGGAGTAGGGGGGCCGCTCACGAGGTCTGGCGCTGCGGGCCGGCCGAAGATGTGGCACCTCCCAAGGATTGCGACTATTGTAAGCGCGCTTCGGCAGTGAGCTTCATGTCTACCCTACCGGCGGAGATGGTCATGCCGCAGACAGATGACAAGGACCCGAAGAAGCCGTCACGGACCTTGAGCGATGCGGATATCGTGTCCGAGCGCCTCTTGAGGCGGCGGTCGTTCCTGAGCCGCACCGGACTGGTGGTCGGCGGTGCGCTCGCCGTCGCGGCCGGCGTGCGCGCGGTTGCGGCCGACGACGACGATCCGGACAAGGACGGCGACGACCCCGTATCCCCCAAGCCGAGCGACCCGGACCAAAAGAAGCGTAAGCGCAAGGCCAAGTCCACGGACCCGGATGCGAAGCGGGCGAC
>JASHTA010000073.1 GCA_030040795.1 Gammaproteobacteria bacterium
ACCCCCTTCGGCTCGCCGGAGGTTCCGGAAGTGAACAGGAGCTGCGCGAGGCCCTCGGGATCGGGCGGCGGGGTCCGGGCGGCGGGGCGAACGCCTGCTCCACCGGCGCGCTCTGCAAGCGATGTGGCCTCCAGGGCGCGATGCAGCCAGCTCCAGGTCACGCGTGTCGAGCGCGGAAGAGCGGCCTCGCCGCGGCCGGCCTCGCCGCGGCCGGTCGCGACGACGACAGCATGTCTCAACGACGGCAGCAGGGGCTCGAGGGAGGCGATCTCCTGCGCTGGATGGCGTCCGCGGTACTCGTCCGCCACGAACACGACGCCGGCGCGCGCCCGCTGCAGCAGCCCTTCGAGCTCGCGCTCCCGAAAGATGGGCATGAGCGGGCAGCAAATCGCGCCGATGCGCAGCGCGCCGAGCGTGATCGCGATGAACTCCACGCGATTGGGAAGCTGATAGGCGACTACATCGCCGCGGCCGACACCGAGATGAGCGAGCAGCGCGGCCATGCGCCCGGTCTCCCGCTCGAGCTGGCTCCAGGTCCAGGTGGAAGTGCCCGAATCGCCCACATCGATGACGGCGGGATCGTCCGGGCGGCGCGCAGCGCTCTCGGCCACACACTCGGTCGGGCACCGGATCACGTCACGCATTCCATCTTCACCCCGATCCCGTGCATCGCATTGAGGAACTCCGGATAGGAGATCCGGTAGGCGTTCGGATAGGAGATGAGTGTGTATCCCGTGGCGCGCGTGCCGGCGATCGCGAGAGACATGAGCACCCGATGATCGTTGAACGAGGAAAGATCGCGCCCGTTCAGCTGCTCGACGCCGCGGATCACGAGCCGCGATCCGTCGATCTGCAGCTTCGCGCCCATGCGGTTCAATTGCAGCATGGCGGCGACGCGGTCGGACTCTTTGAGCCGCACGTGGTCGACGTTCTCGATGACCGTCTCGCCGTCGGCGAAGGCCGCGAGCGTCGCGAGGATGGGAAGGATGTCGGGCGTCTCGCGGCAGTCGACGTGCACGGCCCGCGGGCGAAAGCCATCGTGCCGCACTCGCACGCCGCCCGCGCCGTCGTCTTCCTCCATGCGCAGTCCCATCTCGCGGATCACATCGAGAAAGGCCCGCTCGGGGTGATCGGTGAGCGCGCCGTTCAGCCTCAGGTGGCGCAGCAGGAGGTCCGAGGGGTGCAGCGCGGCGATCGCGAGCCCGAAGGCCGCCGAGCCGATGTCGGGAGGCAGCCTCACGGTTGCGGGACGCGCCTGCTGGTTGGGCGGCACGATGAACCTGCGCCGGTCGGCGGACGCCTCCACGCGCAGCCCGAACTGCTCCATCATCGACAGCGTGAGGTCGACATAGGGACGCTCGTTGAGGGGACCCTCGATGTCGATCGTCGTTTGGCGCTCGGCGAAGGCCGCGATCAGGAGCAGGCCCGAGATCCACTGCGAGAGCGTGCCGGCGATCCTGATGTGGCCGCCCTTGGGACGGCCGCTCTCGATGCGGATGGGCGGGCAGCCGTGGTTCGAGCTGATGCCGATGCCGAGCTGCTGGAGGGCCTCGAGCAGCGGACCGACCGGGCGCCGCTGAAAGTACCTCTGCCCGATGAGCGTGACCGGCGTGTCGGCGAGTGCGCAGAGCCCGATCATGAAGTACAGCGTGGACCCCGAGCTGCCCACCGACAGCGTGGGCCGCCGGGGCCGATAGGGTCCGCCTTCCACGAAGAAGGTGTCGCCCTCCACGCGGATCGAGGTGCCGAGTCCCCGCAGCACGCTCAGCGTGTACGAGACGTGCTTCGCGTGCGTGAGCCCCACGATCTCGCTGCGCCCGGGCGCGAGCGACGCCAGGATCAGCGCGCGGTGCGCGTGATATTTGGAATTGGGGATCGTGAGCTCGTGGGATAACGGCTGACGGGTTGGCTCGACGAGCAGACGCATATCGACCTCATGACATCCTTGCTCGCAACATCCGCACCGGCGCGGCGAGCAGCCTACCGCGATAGCACGATCGATGCATTCTGGCCTCCGAATCCGAACGCGTTGACCAGGAATGCCCCGTAGCGCAAGGCGCGCGGCGCGCTAAGAATCAGCTCGAAGCGGGCCTCGGGATCGACGTTCTCCGTCCCGAGCGTGTGGGGAACGACGTTCCTCTCCATGCCGAGAATGCCCGCGATCGCGGAGGTGGCGCCGGCCGCCGCCATGGCGTGCCCGAGATGCCCGCGCAGCGCCGTGACCAGCGGGGGATGGTCCGGAAACGTCGCATTGATCGCTCGCAACTCCGCGATGTCGCCGACGACCGTCCCGGTCGCGTGCGCATAGATCGCCTCGACCGTGCAATTCGCATCGTCGAGCGCGGCGCGCATGACCTCCGCCTCGTAGCGGCCGCTCGGCTCGGGCGCGGTGAGATGGTGGCTGTCGGCCATGGAGGCGTAGCCGCGGACGCGCGCGAGAATGCGGGCCCCGCGCCGGCGCGCGTGCTCGACCTGCTCGAGGAACAGCATGGCTCCGCCGTCTCCCATCACGAACCCGTCGCGCGCGATGTCGAACGGGCGGGAGGCGCGTCGAGGGTCCGTAGCGCGGGAGAGCGCTCCGGCTCGCTCGAGGCTCGCGTACACGACGGGCGCGAGCAGCGTCTCGACGCCGCCGGCCACGGCGCATTGAGCCTCGCCGCGCTCGATCATTTGGGCCGCGAGCCCGATCGCATCGAGCGAGGAGGCGCAGGCCGTGCTGATCGTGAGCTGCCGCCCGCGCAGGCCCCAGTTGAGCGAGATGCGGGCGGCCGCCATGTTGGGAATGACGAGCGCCATCAGCTTCGGCGTGACGTGGCGCGAATTGGCGGCGAGCTGCATCTGGGTCTCTGCAAACAGCGGGAGGCCGCCCATGGTGTTGCCGAGGACCACGGCGGTTTTGGGGGGTGGGACCTTGAACCCCGCCATCGAGAACGACTGAGCTGCCGTGGCGACCGCGTATTGCGTGAAGCGGTCGGCGTTGCGCACGAATTCCCCAGGCACATCCGCGGTGTCGAGGAGCTCGTCCGGAACCGCCGCCCAGAGCCGATTGCCGTTGAGCGCTTCGCTCCGAGGAATCTCGCTGAAGCCGTGTCGGCCGCTCAAGATCGCGTCCCAAAACGGCTCGACGCCGGACCCGATGGGACAAATGACGCCCATGCCCGTGACCGCCACAGCCTCCATCAGGACGACTCCACGACGGCGGCTCGAGAGGAGGCGACGAGCGGCGCTCCGGTATGCGTGCGAAACCCGGCGACTGGCATCAGAATGAACCGACTCCCGGCCTCAACGCTCCCCGAGCAAAGGTTAGTGTACGGGCCGCCCCAGCGGCAATCAACGCCGCGCGGCGCTTCGGGCCCCCTCCTGCGTCCTGCCGCCGGTGCTCCCGCTCAAGAGAGCCGCAATTCCGGTGCGAGCGTCGCCAGCGTCCGCAGCGCACAGTAGGTGAACTCCAGATTCGGCAGCGACTTCGGAGCGTGGGAGAACCCTCCCTCAGCCGTCTGGCAGTCGAGGAGGAACGCGATGACATCCTCTCCATGGCGGATCGGCAATTTCAAGAGTGTGCAGCATTGCACGCCCGCATAGAGCACATCGAGATTCGCCATCGTCGAGCGGGATGTCATCAGGAATCCGAACGGCGGCTGCTGCAGCGAATCGACAAAGGACATCGTCTCGGGCGCCGGCTCGATCCCGAGGAGCGAACCGACCGCGAGCGCAAGATACGTGTCCCGGAGGTTGACGCGAACGCCGAATCCTCCGCCGGCGAGGAGATCGCGAGTGAACCGCTCGACGTGCGCATAGCGGTCCCGGTCGAGGAGCCGGCCGGCCGATGCCGAGGAGTCGCAGACGGCAGGGCGCGCTCGAGCTTGCCCGGAACCGCCGGTCCCGAATCGTTGCTGCAGGCGGATCGTCTTGCGCGCGCTCTCGAGCCAGCCGGTGCGGTCGACGGAGCGCCCTTCGTCAGGGAGCGTGATCGTCAGTGCGCCGATCTGTGCGAGCGCTGCGGAGCTGATGCGGCTCGCGAGCCCAAGCCGATCGAGCGTAAACGCGTAGAAGTAAAGATACGTGAGACCGAATCTCCGCGCCCGGTCTACGAATTGCGCTACGCGGCTCGAATCGCGGACTTCGATGCCGAACAGATCGAGCGCCGACACCGCATAGTAGGTGTCTCCCAAGCTCGGGTCTTCGACTCGTCCGTACTGATAGAAGCAGAAACCGCCGGAAGACGATTGGCGGCCGCGAATGTAGGCCGCCGCTCGCACAACCGCTTCGGTGCACTTTGATTCGAGGCTTGCCGGGAGACCCATTGACGCGCCGACGACCCTTTCGCTGCTCGAGAGCGGAAGCGATAGGCATCATTAGCCGAGCGCGGCGTTTGCGAGGAGGAATGCCATCTCCCTCGCAGCCAATATACGCATGCGGTTCGATGCCGGCAAGCGCCGGCGCCATGAGCACCGCGAGCTCAAACCCTCAGCCCTCACCAGAACTTCAACTGTCGTTCGAGTCGTGCCCGGGAGACGAGTCCGCGCAGCAGCGTGGACCCATCGTTGCCGCGCTCGAGGACGGCGAGGTGCGCGCACCCGGCCGTCTCGAACAACTCGAGAAGGTCGCTCACACACGCGCAGCGGATCGCTTCCCAATCCACGCCCGGGATCTCCTCCCAGGGGATCAAGACTTCGCGTACGAGCACCTGATCGCGTCGGAGCTCCGGGTGAGCGTCGAGGAATCTTGCTGTGCGCCCGCCCTCGATGTCCGTGTCGGTGAGGAGTCCGATCACCTGTCCGTCGCGCAGCACGAGAAGCGCCCGCACACCGGCGCGCCGCATGTCGTCGCGCGCACTATCGATGCCGCGATCCTCGGGCACGGTCGCGGCTCGCGTCCGCGCGAAATCCATCATCGCCCGCGCGGCGGGGTCGCCGAGCCGGACCCGGATGGCGGAGGAGGGAGGCGAAGCGCGCAGCGGCAACACTGCGGCAGCGGCACCTCCACTCGTGAGGCGATAGGCCGGTGGCTCGAGATCGGAGGGAGGGAGGCGTAACACGCCGTAGACAGAGCGTGCCCTTGCCTTCGCAACGAGGCTGCACATCATGACGACTCCTTCCATCGTGCGCCTCGCGCACGCGGCAGGAGTCATCAGGCAACCGAACCGTTCAGGGGGGACTCCATCCCCCGTGTTTGCAATGGTGAAGGCTAATTGAGCCGTGAACACCCGTCAACTCAGATCGCGGGCCCCAGTTGCCTCAAGAGCCGCACGCGGGAAACGAGCCCGCGAAGGACAGGGAAGTCGCCGCCGGTCGCCTCGAGCACGAGAAGATAGCCGCAGTCGCTCGCCTCGATTATCCGGAGGAGATCGCTGACCGGCGCCGACCGAATCCGTTCCCAGTCGACAGCGGGCAGCTCCTCGCACGGCGTCAACAGATCCCGCACCCGGATATCCTCCGGTGCGCGGTCCGGATGACGCTCGAGGAACCGCTGGATGCGCTCGCCCTCGATGTTCTCGGAGCTCAGGAGCCCGGAGATGATTCCATCCTCCCGCAACGTGAGGAGTGTCTGGACGCCCCAGCGAAACATGGCGATCGACGCATCGTCGGCTCGGCGATCGTCGGCGATGGTGAAGGCTTGCTCCTCGGCGAAGTCCGTCACGACGCAGCTTGCGGGATCGGTGAGCCGCACGAAATGATGTTTGCGCACAGCGCGAAGCGAGGCCACGGTCACGGCAGGTTTGCCGCCGTCGAGGCGAGGGGGCCGTCCGCTGGACGGCGCCGCGACATGCAGCCTCATCGAGGTGGCCGCGGCATTCACCCGCGGCGGAAGCGACAGGTTGTTCATGGCAATGGCTCCTTCCGTCGTGCGTTTCGCGCACGCGGCAGGAGTCATCGGCTATCTGCATCCCGGGCGGGATGCTCGGTGCATTCCGAACGGCCGGGCTCAACGGGCTCCCGTTTCGCTGGGAGAGCATCGCCGCGGCGCATTCGCGGGGGACTCCATCCCCGGTCGGCCTGGTCTCGAGGCTAATGGAGCCTCTGCTGTTCGTCAATGGCGCAGTTGAATGGCATCGATGGTCTCATCGCTCGATGCGCAGCCCGCGCCGCAGTCCCGATCGCCTGTTTGAAATGAGGTGAATCGGAGGGGGCTCTGGCCGCCTGTTTGATGGCAGCCAAAGTTGACGGATTTGCGGCGCTTCCGTAAGCTCATATCGTCGAAGGGGATGGAGTCCCCCCAAACTGCCGTAGAGCTAATGACTCCTATCGTGTGTGTATGATGTTGCGCCACGGTAGGGTCCGCCCCACCGTCAGCGGGGTGCGTCGTGCTCGAATTCGATGCAGGCTCTTCTGGCTCCGCGGCGCGCAGCCACAAGCACCTTCAGCTTTCCGTACCGAGTGGTTTTGCGAATGCGGCCAACGTCGCTGCCGGACTTGATTGTTCGCACGACGGACGCTTGCGACATCTGCAAGGGGGACAACGACGATGAACAACAAATCCGTTTCCACGGCGACGATCGGCTTCATGTGTCTGGCGCTGTCGTTCTGGATGGTCAACATGCCCGATGCGGGCTGGTATGCCGGAGGGCTTGGCGATGCCAGCGTGGGCGGCATGTTCTTCCCGCTCGCGATACTGCTCGCGATCATGGGCATTCTGGCGTTCGTGCATGGACGCGCCTTGGATTCCATCATCTTCTTTGGTGGCGCGGGACTGCTCTGGACGGCATATGCCTACGTGCACATGATGACCGCACCCCACGCCACGGCCCTGCCCGAGAGCTACGCGGGCTGGTGGTACTTCGTCTGGACCGTATTTTTCGCCTGGGTATTCGTGGGCGCGCTCAAGGCCGATGTGGTCCGGATCCTCTTCCTGCTCGGAACCTGGCTGTCACTGCTTGCAGGCGCCATTGCCGGCTGGTCGGGTGGTAGCCATGCTTTCCATCTCATCGGCGGATACATCGGGCTCGCCACGGCGATTCTCGCCGCGATCGTCTCAGCGCGCGAAGTCATCTGTCACGGCTGGCTGGGCCGTCCCAATGAGGATGGCCGCACGGCGCTCGCGCCGCGGCCGGCCGCTGGTGGCGGCGCGACCTGAGCGGCGTCGCCGTCCAAGGTCCGAGCGTCCGCAACCGAGCAGCGGCCAAAAGTGAGTCCTGGGTCGCGCTTGGCACCCCCAGGGGCGATGGGCATACCGCAGTCGTGACTTCCCTCACGGCATATGTCACGAGGGGGCTGCAAGTTATCCTCTCCTGGCCCCGGCACCGGAGGGGTCTCCGCGGCTGCGAGCATGATCTCTCGACGCAACCTGCTTCCTCATGCGCTCGGCATCTCGCTGCTGATCCTCGCCCTCGATTTCTCGCTTCCCATCGCGGTTCGCACGCCGTGGCTGCACGAAGGCGTGCTCGTCCTGCTGGTCTTCGCGCTGAGCTCCGCCGCCGTCTCGCAGCTGCGCCGGTTGCGGGATGCGGAGCGCCGCCTGGAGCGGGCATCGCTCTCGAGCCTCGAGGGCCACTGGGAGCTCGATTACATCAAGCGGACGCGCTGGCATTCCTCGAGCTTCGAGGCGCTCCTCGGCCACACCGGCGTGGAGCGGTTCGGCCCTCTCGAGGATGCCGGGGCGTACACCCATCCCGACGACCGCCCGATCGTCGCGCAGACGATGGAGAGGCATCTGAAGACCGGCGCTCCACTCGACTTCGTCGTGCGGCTGCAGATGGCGGACGGCTCGTACCGCTGGTTCAGGATGCGGGGCGGCATCGTAGGGCGCAACGCGGAGGGCAAGCCCGACAGAGTCTGCGGTGCCGCGCAGGACGTGCACGAGCAGAAGCTCGCGGAGGATGCGCTGCGCGAGGTGCGCGCGCGTTTCGAGCGCGCGGTGCACGGAACGCAGGACGGCCTGTGGGAGGTCGACCTCTCGGGACCGCAGTCGCGTGCCTGGCTCTCCCCGCGCTTGCACGCGCTGCTCGGCTTCGAGGACGGCGAGCTCGGTGACGATCAGGAAGCGCTGCGGCGGCGCATCCATCCGGATGATCTGGAGATGTCCGACGAGGCGGTCCGCCGACAGCTCGCGGACGGCACGCCGCTCGACACCGAGATGCGCCTGCTCACCCGCGGAGGCGAATACCGCTGGTATCGGTTGCGCGGCAGTCCCGGATTCGACGCAGCGGGGCGGGTGATCCGCACTTCGGGCTCCATCCAGGACGTGACGGAGGCGCGCGCGGCGCGCGAGGCGCTGCTGCGCGCCACGGAGGCTGCGCAGTCCGCCAACCGGGCCAAGACCGCGTTCCTCGCGACGATGAGCCACGAGATCCGCACGCCGATGAACGGCATCATCGGGATGACGGCGCTGCTTGCCGACACGGTGCTCGGCAGAGTACAGCGCGAGTACGCCGAGGCGATCCGCACGAGCTCCAACTCGCTGCTCGCGATCATCAACGACATCCTCGACTTCTCCAAGATCGAGGCCGGAAAGCTCGAGATCGAGTCGCTCGAGATGGACCTGCGCGGCAACGTCGAGGAGGTCGGCTCGATGATGGCGCTGCAAGCGGCCATGAAGGATCTCGAGCTCATCGTCGATGTGCGGCCCGATGTGCCGCAAGCGGTGCTCGGAGATCCGCAGCGCATCCGCCAGTGTCTCGTCAATCTCGTGGGCAATGCGATCAAGTTCACGACGCGGGGCGAGATCGTGATCGAAGTGCGCCTCGAGGGGCAGTCCGACGGCATCGCGCAAGTCCGCTTCGAGGTGCGCGATACCGGTATCGGCGTCGCCCCGGAGGCGCGCGCGGAGCTGTTCCAACCCTTCACGCAGGCCGACTCGTCCACCACGCGCAAATTCGGCGGGACCGGACTCGGTCTCTCGATCGTGAAACGGCTGGTCGAGCTCATGGGCGGGGAAGTCAGCGTCGCGAGCGAGGTCGGCAAGGGCTCGGCGTTCGGCTTTACGCTGCCGCTGGAGGCGCTCGAGCCGAGCGCGCGCGTGAGCGCGCCCGCGCTCGATGGAGGCGGCCGGCGCATTCTCGTCGTGGACGACAACGAGACCAACCGCCGCGTGCTCACCGGCCACCTCGCGTACGGCCGCTTCGATGCGCAGGCGGCGGCGGGCGCCGCCGAGGCTCTCGCGCTGATGCGGCACGCCATCGCCGGGAATCGCCCCTACGAGGCGGTGCTCATCGACTATCAGATGCCCGAGACGGACGGAGCGATGCTCGGGGAGCGCATCTCGGCGGATCCGCTGCTCTCGCAGGCGCGGCTCGTGCTGCTCACCTCGCTCGACCGCAAGGGCGATCACACGCGCTTCGCCTCGATGGGCTTTGCCGCCTATCTCACCAAGCCCGTGCGCGGCCGGGAGCTGCGCGAGTGCCTGCAGCACGTGCTCGCCCACGAGGCCGGGGAGTGGACCACCGGGACACATCCGCTCGTCACGCGTGGAACGCTTGCCAATGCTTCCTCGCAGCGCCAGTACGGCGGCCGCGTGCTGGTGGTGGAGGACAATCCGGTCAATCAGAAGGTCGCGCAGAAGTTCCTCGAGCGGCTCGGCTGCACTGTTCGCGTGGTGGGCGACGGCGCGGAGGCGGTCGATGCCTGTGCGCACGAGCGGTTCGACCTGATCCTGATGGACATGCAAATGCCCGTGATGGACGGGATCAGCGCGACACGGGCGATCCGGACGCGCGAGAGCGGAGGCGGCCGCACGCCGATCGTGGCGCTCACGGCGAACGTGCTCGCCAGCCAGTTTCAAAGCTGCCTCGATGCCGGCATGGACGATGTCCTGGCCAAGCCGCTCGAGCCGGCGCGCTTGCAGGATGTGCTGGAGCGCTTCGTGCTCGGCGCGCCGACGTGCGCCGCGGCGGCCGCGCCGCGGGC
>JASHTA010000074.1 GCA_030040795.1 Gammaproteobacteria bacterium
CGACGACAACTACGCTCTGGCTGCCTAATCGCAGCTGACCTCTGACCAGCTCGTGCCTATGCGACTGGACCAGGGGACGCGCTCATAGGATCGCGATCCGGCGTGCGACGGGCCGGATCGTTAAGAGTCACCGTCTGCTGGCGTTGCGTCTTCCCTGCCCCTCGGGTAGCGCCGCGCGAGAACCAATGAGCGGGCTACGTACGTAGATCTTGAAGTCTAGCGCTTGCGGACGGGGGTTCGATTCCCCCCGCCTCCACCAGCTCCGACAGGCTCCCGGCCACAAGGCCGGGAGCAGGCCGGCACCGATCGGCTACGCCGTGCGGTCTGAGTTGCCCGGCGGATCGCCCGGCGGTCCGCCGCCGAGCGTCAGCAGCGGTCCGTAGAGGTCAGGTCGGCGATCGCGAAAGACGAACCAGTTGTTGCGCAGCTCCTCGAGCTCCGTCAGATCGAAGTGCGCGCGGATGACCGCATCGTCCTCCTGCGGAGCCTCCGCGACCTTTGCGCCCATCGAGTCCGCGATGAACGATGAGCCGTAGAAGCGCACGTACAGATGCTCGGGATCCTGCAGCGAGCGTTCGAGCCCGTGGCGATTCGCCGCGACGAGCGGCACGAGATTCGCGGCGGCCTGACCCTGCTGCGTGCGCTGCCAGTGCTCCCTCGAGTTGACGGACACGGCCGGCGGAGGCTCCGTGCCGATCGCCGTTGGAAACAGCAGGATCTCCGCCCCGAGAAGCGCCATGGCTCGCGCGCTCTCCGGGAACCACTGGTCCCAACAGATGCCGACGCCGATGCGGGCGAAGCGTGTACTCCACACCTTGAATCCCGTATCGCCCGGGCTGAAGTAGTATTTCTCCTGATACCCCGGACCGTTCGGAATATGCGATTTGCGATAGACGCCGAGCACGCTGCCGTCGGCGTCTATGACGGCGACAGAGTTGAAGAAGGCGACCGGCGCACGCTCGAAGAAGCTGATCGGCAGCACCACGCGCAGCTCGCGCGCGAGTGCGCGGAAGTGGCGCACGGCCCGGCTCTCCTCGAGCGGATGCGCGAGCTTCAAGTGCCGGGAGTCCTGCTCGATGCAGAAATAGGGCGTCTCGAACAGCTCGGGCAGCAGAATGACCTGCGCGCCTTGCGAGGCGGCCTCGCGGACGTGGCGCTCCGCGCGCGCGATGTTCTCCTCGGCGCTCCAGCCGCAGGCAAACTGCGCCGCGGCCACCGTGAGAGGCCGCGGCTTGCGGGCAAAGTGGCCTGGCCCGCTCACGCAACACCGTCGAGCATGTCGAGCTTCCGCGCGGCCCCCGAAGGAGAGAAGCGTTAGTGTAGCAGCCGCCTGTTGATCGGCGACTTCAGCTCGGGGAACAGTGCCTGATCGAGGGCCTGGACGTACGTTGCAACATCCGCGGGCCCCGGCACGAGGACGCGCCCGTTGATGAGCAGGTTCGGCACCAGGGCGATGCCGAGTCCGCGCATGCGCCGCTCCTCGGCGGCGACATCGCCCCGCCCCTCGCCCGGATCCGCGAATGCCGCCGAGATCTCCTCGTCCAGCCGACAATCGTGGGCGATGTCCCCGAGGACCGCGTGATCGGCGATATCGCGGCCGTGCTCGAAGAACGCGCTAAAGAGGGCATCAATGACGTCGCTCTGCCGCCCCTCTCGAGTCGCGAGGCGGACGAGCCTGTGCGCCTCGTGCGTATCCGGAAGCCGCTCGAGGCGCTCGAAGGCAAATGCGATGCCGAGCGCCTCACCGGCTTCCTGGAGGCCGCGTTGCGCGCTCTCGACCTTCGCGCCGGGAGGGAGGCGGCTCGCGAAGTGATCGTGCCACGAGACTTGCGCCTCACGCCTGAGCGGCAGGCCATGCCAGCGCAGCAGCCGGATCGGTGAGCCATAGAGGCTCCTCAGCGCACGGTCCAGGCTACGCTTGCCCACGAATGTCCAAGGACAGGCGAGGTCCCCGATCAAGTCCAGCTCGAGCGCTGACGTTCCGGACACCTGCGGGAGCCGCGTTTCCATGCCTCCTAATCTGGAGCGATCCACTCCGAAATCAAGCAGGTGAGGGTTTGTTCCGGCTGACCGGCCGGGCTGCCGCTCCAGCCTGGTGCGTATGGCGACTGACCTGCTCGGTGATGCGGATCGCCGTCTCCAGGGCACGCAGGCCCGCCTCGCCACTCACGACCGGCTCCTCCCCGGTGCGAATGCAGGCCAGAAACGACTCGATCTCGGCCTTGAGCGCATCCCCCTGATCGAAGCTCCGCTCCTCGATCGTCACCGGAAGCTGGCCCGCGGCGGCCTCGGTGCGCTTGCGGATGACGGTGAGAATCTTCTGCTGCAGGTCGAGCGAGACGTAAGCCTCGTCCGCCGGGCTGAAGACGCGCAGCTTGCGCTCCGTCTTCATGCTCACGCGGCTCGCCGTGACATTCGCGACGCAGCCGTTCTGGAAGCGGATGCGGGCGTTCGCGATGTCGATCTCGTCGGAGAACACCGCGGTGCCGATCGCGTCGATCGCCTCGATCGAGGCGTTGACGATCGTTTGGATGATGTCGATGTCGTGGATCATGAGGTCGAGCACGACGTTCACGTCGGTGCCCCGCTCCCGGTAGGGCGCAAGGCGATGGCATTCGACGAAGCGCGGCGCTCCGAGGTACGGCTCGGCGCCGAGGATCGCAGGATTGAATCGCTCGAGGTGCCCGACCTGCAGGACGCGTCGGCGATCGCGCGCGAGCCGGATGAGCTCGCGCGCCTCGGCCGGGGTCTCCGTGATCGGCTTCTCCACGAGCACGTGCGCCCCCGCGGCCAGGAAATCCCGCGCAATGGCGAAATGGCCCGGCGTCGGTGTGACGACGCTCACGGCATCGACCTCGCCGATCAGGCCCCGGTGGTCGGAGAGGGAGCGGGTGCCCAGCTCGTGCCCCACGCGCTCCCGTGCTCCCGGGTCCGGATCGACGACGGCGGCGAGCTCGCAACCCTCTATCTGGGCGTACTTTTGCGCATGGAACCGGCCGAGATAGCCGACTCCGATCACGGCAGCTCTGATTTTTTTCATCGCGGCGGCTATTATGCCTCTTAAGGAGAGATCGCCTCGCACAATGAGCCCCTCCCCCTCGCGACTTAATTCCCCGACCCTGCCGGGCGCAATCCGCCGGGAGCTGACCGTGCTCGTCGCCGCCCTGGCATTCGGGGTGCTCCTCATGCCCCCGCTCCTGTGGCTCGTCGGCGCGCACGCGCTCGGTCCTTATGCGGATGGGGGCATGGGAGATCTGACCGCAAACTTCTTCCGCGGGCTCGCGAGCGGCACGTTCGCGTTCTGGGCGATCGCGCTGGCACCGTACCTCATCGCGCTCGTAGCCCGTGGCCTGGTCGGCCTCGCTCGGCACTCGCCGGCGGCGCATTGAACTTGCCGGATTAAGTTATCTCTCTTGATACGAGTACGTCACGCCTCTAGCCTTGTGCCCAAACCTTCTTGACTCAGCGAGCTCCACGATGACGTTTCGCCCCACGCGCCGCCTAAGCGGCTGGTTCGCCACACTCCTTGCCTTCGTGACGGTGGTCGCGCTTGCAGGGCCTGCGAGCGCGCCGACCAACCCGACCGGCACCTCGGTCGGCACCCCGACCGCTGCCGCCACCGGCGCGGCCATTGCCCCCCCTGCGGCGCCGATCGCGCCGACCGAGCGGCAGCGCATGGTCGCGCGCCGAGTCGGCTCAATCCTGGAGGAGACGCACTACAGCCGCAGAACGATCGACCGCGACATGTCGTCGCAGGTCTACGACCGCTACCTCGAGATCCTCGATGGGCAGCACAACTACTTTCTCGCGAGCGACATCGCCGAGTTCGAGAAATACCGCTACCGCTTCGGTGAGATGATCCACACGGGCAACATCGACCCGGCGTTCGCGATTTTCGCGCGCCTCGAGCAGCGCGATCGCGAGCGGGTAAGCTTTGCGCTGTCGCAGCTCGATACCGAGCCGAACTGGAGCGTCGATGAAACCTACCAGTTCGACCGTACGCACGCCCCCTGGCCGGCGAACATGGCCGAGATGAACGAGCTCTGGCGCAAACGCGTCAAGAACGAAGTGCTCTCGCTCATGCTCACCGGCAAGACGTGGAAGGAGGCGGCGGACATCCTGAGCAAGCGCTACCAGGGCGTGTTGAAGAACATCGATCAGACGACCTCGGAGGATGTGTTCTCGGAGCTCATGAACTCCTACGCGCGCACCTTCGACCCGCACTCGACCTACTTCTCGCCGCGGGACTCGGAGGAGTACCGCATCCAGATGAGCCTCAACTACGAGGGCATCGGCGCTCAGCTCGAGATGCAGGACGACTATGTCACGGTCACGAACGTCATCCAGGGTGGCCCCGCCGCGATCGCCGGCACCCTCAAGGCGAACGATCGGATCACGGGCGTTGGACAGGGCCGCGACGGACCGCTCACCGATGTGATCGGCTGGCGGCTCGATGATGTGGTGCAGCTCATCCGGGGCAAGGCCGGCACGACCGTGAAGCTCCAGATCCTGCCGGCCGGCGTCCCCCCCGGCTCGCCGGAGAAGACGCTCGACTTCGTCCGCAACAAGGTCAATCTCGACAGCGACGCGGCGAAGTCGCAGGTCCGCACCATCACCCGCGGCGGCCGTATGCTCAAGATCGGGGTGATCACCGTTCCGGCCTTCTACGAGGACGTGCAGGCCCAGAACGCCGGCGACCCGAACTACCGCAGCACCACGCGCGATGTGCGCCGGCTGATCGATCAGCTCAAGACGCAAGGCATCGACGGACTGGTGCTCGATCTTCGCGAGAACGGCGGCGGCTATCTGCCCGAGGCCACTGCGCTCACCGGCCTGTTCATCGACAAGGGACCCGTGGTGCA
>JASHTA010000007.1 GCA_030040795.1 Gammaproteobacteria bacterium
GAACGCGTAGCCCGGCATGGTGCTGCAGGAACCGATGGCAGCCATGAGGTTGATGGCCGGGTTGGCGGGATTACTGGCGCCGCCGACTTGTCCGCCGGAAGCCACCACGTACAGCAAGCCGCCCGAGCCGCACAGCCCTCCCGTGCCGGTCACATTGCTGAAGGAAAAGTTTCCTTGCGAATCCGTGGTGGTGTTGCCTAGCACGCTCGCGGCGGCTCCGGCGCTCGTTCCGGCGAGGTACAGCGTGACGCTCGCACTTGCGATCGGCGACTGCCCGCCATGCAGGACGCCCCTCAGCGTCCCCGCAGCCGCTACGGGCGAGGCGGTACCGCCGGTACCCGCCGACGAGGTGCCCGATCCGTCTGCTCCCGGTGCGCAGGCCGACAGCAGCCCCGCTGCGAGTGCGGCCCCGAGCGCGACCGCCAGCGCGCGTGTGCCGCCGCAGATGTGCGGCAGCCGTATGAGGCCCGATTGTTTCACGTTCCCGGCACCACTGACCTGTTCATGCGGCGAGAGTGGGTCGATCAAGGAGCGAGAGGCTGACTTCGTTCGTCTCCCGACATCTCACGATGACTCTAAATTGTTTGAGTGGCAGGTCGGCCGGACGCGCGCGCGTGAGCAAGGTGCCGAGGAGGAGCTCCGGGTCGCAATTGAAATCCACGGCTACCTCGCCAGGTGCGCGGGCGACAGCGATGACGGCTTCCTCGAGATTCAGAATCTCGGCGATGTATGGCGCGGCGAGTTCACGCGCTCTGACATAGGCAATGAACCGCTTTGCCTCGTCCGAGCCATACGCCTGCGGCAGCACATCAGCTCTGAACTCGCCGATGAGCGCCATCAACGATTCCCGCCCAAGGGTCGCGAACAGCAAGCGCATCAGGAACGGAAGCGTGTCGTGCAGCACGCCCTCACGCATGCTCGCCACGAGGTCCGCGTACAAGGCGGCGCCCGGATCCTCCGCAATGCCCGGCTCGCCGTCGTGCTGCACACGGCCAACCGCAGCAGCGCCGAGCGTCTGTTCGCGAAGGCGGACCGTCGTCGGATCGTAGCTGGAGATCGAGAGCGGAATTGCACTCGACCGAGGCTTGGTGACGATCGTGGGGCGGCGACGCTCCTGCCAAAGCGCACGCAGGCGCCGGAGGTCTTCCTGCAGCGCAGCCCCCGAGTGCTGGCCAATGCTTGCGCCCATGATCTCGAAGACAATGGCACTCAGGTTCGGGCATTCATTCACGACAGCACGGGCGAGATTGAATAGCCGGTCTTCGATGTGATCCGTGTGCGAGTCCAGCCAGTAGCCACGATATTCCATACCACCGGCCAGATGGATCTCCCACACGCGGTCGAAGGGAATCTCCTCAAGTACGTGGGCGACCGTGTCGCGTCCGTTGCGCTCATTGGTGAGCAGGTTGTGTAGATCCAGAAGGATTCCACAGTCGGCCGCTTCCGCGACCCGGCGCAGAAACTCGCCGTCGGCAAGCTCATTGGCGATGGGGCGCAGATAATTCACGCCATTCTCGAAGGCGACCGGCACTCCAACCGCCGATCGCATCTCATCGATTCGCGTGGCCGCGATGCCCACCGCATGCCGGTCCTGCTTCGGGGGCAGCAGGAAGCCCGACCATTGAAGTCCGTGATGCTCCTCGAATCGATCGAAGCTGAGGTGCTCGCTTGCGTAGGGTGCATCAAGCGCGACGATGCACTGCCGCAGCTGACGAAGCGCAGCGGAATCATGGGGCCGACTGTTACCGATCGGCAGGCCGACGCTGTGAACGAGACAGTGCCGAGAGCCCGACCGCACGCGCGAAAGCGCTTCAAGGTCGTCCCTAATAGCATCCTGCGGCGCTCCGGTCCGATACCACAGGGTCTGCGGCTCAACCTCGACCACGTCGACCTGCTCGAGGTCGAGCGCATCCGCGAGACGGCGCGAATAGACCACGCCGATTCCGAGCTCGGGTGGCTTGTCAACACTCATTCAGGCAACCAACCCTAGCTCGATTTGCCGATGCTCAGCTGATATTGACGCGCACATTGAGCGCTGGATCCACGGGCAGCTCGAGTTCCTGGCGCAGGACAAAATGGCCGCCAGACGTGCACGTGCGGCACGGAGTCGCCGAGAACACCGTCTGAATGAGATCTACAATTTCGGTCGTGTTCAGGCTGCGCGGCGTGGTGACCGTAATCGTGTGCCCAGCAAGAGGTTCACTCATGTTCGCGCACTCCTATCGCTTGGTTTGAGTACTCTGCAATCAGCAGCCTCGCGCTCTCACACGTCAGAGATGCAGCTTGATCTGCGCGACCAGCGGCGTGATGGTGGGTACGGCGGCACCGACGATCTCGGTCACACTTCTGCCCTGATAATTGGCGACCCACACATCGCCGCTGGGATCGATGGCGATGCTAGTTGGGCCATCCAGTCCCCCGCCGGTGAAGCCCGAGGCAGGAGAGATCGCTCCGCCGCCCGGATTCCCGAGCTCGGTCACGCTGTTGTTGCCATCATTGGCGACCCACACATCGCCGCTGGGATCGATGGCGATGCCATATGAGCCATCCAGTCCCCCGCCGGTGAAGCCCGAGGCAGGAGAGATCGCTC
>JASHTA010000075.1 GCA_030040795.1 Gammaproteobacteria bacterium
AGGCTCGGATCGAAGCGCTTGACCGCCTTCATCAAGCCCACGTTGCCTTCCTGGATGAGATCGCCGATGGCGAGCCCGTAGCCGGCGTAGCCGCGGGCGATGTGCACGACGAACCGAAGGTGCGCCAGCACGAGCTTGCGAGCGGCGTCGAGGTCGTTGTCGCGGTGGAAGCGAAGGGCGAGCTCGCGCTCTTCCTCGCGCGTGAGCACAGGAATGCGGCTCACTCGCTCAAGGTAAGCGTCAAGGCTACCGACCGGCCCCGCCAGGGCGAGGTCGGGATTGCGGGCGACCAATGCGGCTGCAGTCATCTTGGCTCGAAGAAACTCCCGAGAGGATTGGGATTTTAGCACTCGAATAGTTTGAGTGCTAAGCGCTCGCATTGGTTCCCCGGAATCCTGGGAGAAATATATTTAATAACAATGGGTTATATTCGATGCGGCGCCGCAATACCCGCCCCATGCCCTTTGCAACGCCCACCGCTCTCGAGAGTTCCCGTCCAGGGGCTAGGTCAGGCCCGGGGCTCGATGCGTCGGAGATGACGGGTTGCCGAGATCCACGCGCCGAGCCAACCCAGCACCGCGCCGCCGCCGAGCAGAATGAGCACCTCCTGCACGGCTGGACCGGTCAGCGTGTATTCACTCCCGTAAAGCCTCGCGAGCGCGGCAACCGATCCTTCGAGCACGAAGAGGGCCAGACTCACGACGCACCACGCGATCAACGCGCCGGTCACACCGTAGATGACGCCAGTGTAAAGGAAAGGGCGGCGGACGAACGTATTCGATCCGCCCACGAGCTTGACCACCTCAATCTCCGCCCGGCGATTCTGGATCTCGAGCCGCACGGTGTTACCCACCACGGCAAGCACGCCGACGCCGAGGAGGACCGCCGCGACGAGGAGGACCTGCTGCAGGACGGAGAGCATGGCGTTGAGACGCTGCACCCACGCGGAGTCGACCTGTACCGTATCCACCTCCGGCCACGCCGCAAAGTAGCGCTCGAGCCGATCGAGATCCGAGGGAGACAGTGCATCCGCTGCCGGACGAACATGCAGAACGTTCGGGAGCGGGTTCTGCTGCAGCGCCTGCAGCGCTGCGCCAAAGCCCGAGTACTTCTGGAATTCCTTCAGCGCATCGGCGGCGGAGATGACCGTGACCTCGGCGACTCCGGCGCGCGCGCGTGCGTCGGCCGCAAGCTGACGGACCTTCTCGAGCGGCACGCCCTGCTTGAAATACACCGAGACGTCGATCGCGCTCGTGAATCCGCCGGTTGCTCGGCTCGCGTTGGTGACGAGCAGTTGCAGAGCGAGCGGCAGCGCAAGAGCGAGCCCTATGACGAGCACCGTGAGGAACGTCGCGAAGGGGCTGCGGGCGAGCCGCCCGAGCGAACCGAGGAATGCCTGAGCGTGGCGCGCTCCGTATACCGAGAGGCTCACGGTCAGCGGGTCGCGATGATGCTCGGCAGCGGCTCCTCGTCGGCGCCGCCCTGGATACGGCCATCGTCGAGCACGATCGTGCGCTGGCCGGACTCGTGCTCCTTCACGAGGTGGATGTCATGGGTCGCGACGACGACGGTCACTCCCACGTTCTGAAAGCGCTTGAGCAGCCTCATGACCTCCACCGCCAGGTCGCGGTCCAGATTGCCGGTCGGCTCGTCGCAAATCAACAGCGTCGGCTTGCTGACGACGGCACGCGCAATGCCGACTCGCTGCTGCTCGCCCGCGGACAGCTCGAGCGGCAGCATGCGCTCCTTGCCGAGAAGCCCCACCTGATCGAGGGCGGCGCGCACGCGCTTGTCCGTTTCCTTGAGCGGGGAGCCGGCGACGACGAGCGGCAGAGCCACGTTATCGAATACCGGGCGGTCCATGAGCAGCCTGTGGTCCTGGAAGACCACTCCGATCGAGCGCCGGTACGCCGGGATGTGCCTCGAGCGCAGCGCGCCGAGGTTCTTGCTGCCGACTACCACCGTGCCGCGCGTCGGCCGCTCGAGGAGCGCGATGAGCTTGAGCACCGTGCTCTTGCCCGCGCCCGAGCGTCCGGTGAGAAACACCATCTCGCCGGCTGCGATGCGGAAGCTGACGCCCGCCAGCGCTTCCCGGCCGTTCGGGTAGCGCTTGACCACATGATCGAACGTGATCACGGAGAGCCTGCGGCACCGGCGCCGTCGACCAGCGCGGCCGCAAACGCGCCGGCGTCGAACTCGCCGAAGTCCTCCGCCTGCTCGCCGATGCCGATGAAGCGGATGGGCAGGCCGAGCTTGCGGGCGATCGCGACGACGATCCCTCCCTTCGCCGTGCCGTCGAGCTTGGTCAGGGCAAGCCCGGTGATCCCGACGGCCGCGTGGAACTGGAGCGCCTGGGAAAGCGCGTTCTGGCCCTGGTTCGCATCGAGGACGAGCAGCACCTCGTGAGGCGCGGTCGGATCGACGCGCTGGTTGACGCGCTTGACCTTCTTCAGCTCCTCCATGAGATGCGACTGGTTGTGCAGCCGGCCGGCCGTGTCGGCGAGAAGCACCTCGATCCCGCGCGAGCGCGCGGCCTGCACCGCGTCGAACACGACGGCACCCGGGTCTGCTCCGGCTTGCTGCGCGACGAACGTGGAGCGGGTGCGGTCGGCCCAGATTTGCAGCTGCTCGATCGCCGCCGCACGGAACGTGTCGCCGGCCGCGAGCATCACGCTCGAGCCTTCCCCATGCAGGCGCTGCGCGAGCTTGCCGATGGTCGTGGTCTTGCCGGAGCCGTTGACACCGACCACCAGAATCACGAACGGCCTGCGCTCGGAGTCGATGACGAGAGGCTGCGCGCACGGCGCCAAAATCTCTGTGATGGCCTCACGCAGCGCGGCGGCAAGCGCGGGCACGTCCGCCAGCTCCTGGCGGGCCACGCGCGTGTTCAGGCCGGCGAGGATCTGCTGTGTCGCTTCCACTCCGACATCCGCCGTCAGCAGGCGCGTCTCGAGCTCGTCGAGGATCTCGGAGTCGATCTTGCGGCCGCGGAAGAGTTGGGCGAGATCGAGGGTGAGCCAGGAGTTTCCGCGGTGGAGCCGAGTGCGCAGGCGCTTGAAAAAGCTTGCGCGTTCTTCCGGCTCCTTCGCGGTATCCTTGGGCTTGCGTCCGAACATGAGTCATCCACTCGATGGGGCGTATTGTAGCCGCTGCTCACCGGCGCGGCGCGCACTCACGGCTCCTTCGCATCGTCGGAGGAGCTTGGCGCGGGAGAAGGTTGCGTTTTACGGCCTCGACCGGAATCCGGCCGACGCCGGACCGCGTCCGCGAGACACTGTTCAACTGGCTCGGCAGCCGCGTCGTCGG
>JASHTA010000076.1 GCA_030040795.1 Gammaproteobacteria bacterium
CGTCGGTTACGACTCGGCGGACCCGGAAGCGGTGCAGCCGTTTCATACGGGTTTCGACCTGCCCGACTGCGAGCAGGCGAGGCCCCGTGGCAGTCTCGAGGCACGTTTCTTCGCTTTCTATGACTGAGTTTAAGGTGACCGGCGTGTCGACTCGCGGCGCGCGGCGCGGCGGCGTGCCGACAGAGCAGGACCCGCAGCTCGCATAGGAGAACGCACGATGCCTGGGCCGAGCCTGCAGGAGCGCACCGAGATATACGAGCTGTACGCTCGCTATTGCTGGGCGCTCGACACCGGTGACACCGACGGCTACGTCGCCTTGTTCACGGAGGACGGCGAGGCGGATGAGGAGACCCGAAGCGGGGCCATCGAGGTCTACAAAGGACGCGAGGAGATCAGAAAGCTCGTGCGCAAGTTTCACGAACGTGCCGATTTTCCCGGCCATCAGCTCCAGATGGCGCAGTTTATCTTCGAGCCGGACCCCGACGGTCGCCCGCAGCACTGGCTCGTGCGCTCCTATGCCTGGGCCACGATCAATCATCCGCCGGAACCGCCGCGTCTGCACTGGTGTGGGCACGTCCGGGACATCGTGGCCAAGGTCGATGGCACCTGGAAGATTCGCTCGAAGGCGATCCGAGGCTGGGCAGGGGAGGTGCTGTCGCGCTTCCATTCGCCCCGCCAGCCGTGAAGTACCCACGGGGCGGTGGTCCGCTGGCGCGGCCGCTTGAGGGGAAAGTCGCTCTGGTCACGGGAGCAGGACGCGGGATAGGGCGCGCACATGCCCTTGCACTCGCCGACGCCGGCGCGGCCGTGCTGGTGAATGATCTCGGCGGGGATTTTCGCGGCGAGGGATCGAGGGATGCCACTCCGGCGAACGAGGTAGTCGAGCGGATTCGGGGCATGGGGGGACGGGCGATCGTGGACACCGGCAACGTCGCCGACTGGGAGAGCGCGCGAGGAATGGTCGAGAGCGCGGTGTCCGCATTCGGCCGGCTCGATATCGTCGTCAATAACGCAGGAATCTGCCGTTTCTCGACCCTCGATCAGATGACGCCCAAGGACTGGGACTTGCAGATCGCCGTTAACCTCACGGGAACGGCAGCCGTCTCTCATTGGGCCGCGGACTACTGGCGTTCGCTCGGCCCGCAGCCGGGCCGCGCCATCATCAACACGTCCTCACCGGCCGGAACGAACCCGGTCCCCGGGAGTCCAGCGTACTGCGCATCCAAGGCGGGCGTGGCGGCCCTTACGATCGCCGCCGCGGCGGAGCTCGCAGACCTTGGCGCACGGGTGAATGCGATCGCACCGATGGCCCGCACGCGCATGACGCTCGCGGTCGCCGCACACGAGGATGCCCTGAAACCGGTCAATGCAGGCTTCGATCGAGTGGCACCCGAGCACATCTCACCGCTCGTGGTGTATCTGGCGTCCGAGCGCTGTCGCTTCACGGGCCGAGTGTTCGGGATCGAAGGTGATGATTTGTTCCTTTTCGTGGGCTGGAGCGCCGCCCACCACATCAATAATGGCCGGCGTGCCTGGTCTACTGAAGAGCTCGCGGATGCGCTCTCCGAGATCGATCCACAGGACCGGGGGTTCTATATCGCACCCTCCAAGCGCATAGCCGGTCCCAGTCCCTCGGATCAGACACTGACGACTCTCGAGCGCATCGGGACGAAATACTAAAGCCACATGGGGGGTGACCCTGGTTCCGCCGCAGAAGCTGCGAGCGATCGAGGAGCGTCCGGCACGGGGCAGCTGTGCATGTTCTGAGATCAGCGCGCCGCCTTAGAAATCTCCCATTTCGAATAATTTCCACAAAGGGGCAATATGTAGGTGCGCTCGGGCCCGTAACGGCGCGCAGCACGCCGAGTCGTGGCACCGCCGCTTCGCTTCGTCGCCAGCTCGAAGGATGGGAGATGGGGAAACCCGACTACCGGGACTTGGGTCCGGCGATGGAGGAGGCGACGCTTCAGCAGCGGGCGCAGATTCAGGCCCTGATCGAACGGATGGGTGCGCTGAAGTCATTGGCCTTCGTCGGGGTGGGGCAAAACGGTTGGGACGTCTATGACGTCACGTTCGCACACGGCAAGGTGCAATGGGAGATTGCTCCGCTATCTGCGGAGGGAAAGGTCACTGGCGAGGTTTACCACCCGTTGCGGTAGCCGAGCGACACATCTCGCTGCATGACCAACAACGTCTCCTGATGACTGTGGATCGAGAGCAGATCTCCGGCGCCTCGCCGTCGCCGGTTCCGATGCACCCATTGGACTTGGCACGATCCGCGTCTATTGAAACTCCGTGGGAGGCGAATCTCCGATCCAACCTGGATGCCGAGTTCAGAGGCAAAACCACGGCAAGGCCGTAATGTTGTCCGCCAGCGCGAGCGGACGCGGGCAACGGCAGACGACGTAGCCCCGTTTCGCCTGTCGCGGGTGCTCCCTCAGGAATGCAATCAGGTGGCGTGCGTCGGTCAGCGTGGGGCGTTCCGTCCATTTGACTTCGAATGGAGTCGCCTGGCCTTTGTGCTCCACTATGAAATCGACTTCCGCCCCGTCGCGTGTGCGCAGGTAGGACAGTTCGCCCTGACCGAGGTATTGCAGCCGCCGCCAAAGCTCCAACCCCACCCATTGCTCGAATAGTGGGCCGGGATTGCTGCG
>JASHTA010000077.1 GCA_030040795.1 Gammaproteobacteria bacterium
ATCGAAAGGCGGATTGTCGCGCTCGGCGTAAACGTCCTGCCGCAACGTCTGACCGATGCATTGCTCGAGGGGCCGCAATTCCACAGGCAGCGGCGCGAGCGCTGCGTCAATCGCGTCCTGCGCCATTTGCGGGGTGATGGGCTTCGGGTTTGAGGTCATCAATTGGGTTCGCGCTCGAGAATCGCTCTTGGAGTATAGCGATTCCGAGGTTTGCCCGTTGCCGTCGGGGTTCCGACACGGTACTCGCAAACGATGTCGCTCAGCCGCTCGGCTCTCGCGCCGCTGAGCGGATCCGCCCCACGCTATTTGCGTTGCGTGACGCCTGCTCGTGCGGCCCGGGCTTCATCGTGCTCGAAGGCGGGCTCGAATGCCCGTAGTTCGGTCTCGGTGAGGCCCACGGCCTTCGACGTTGCCACTTCGCGCCATGCGGCAAGCGTCGTCGCCATCGACGCCGCTTCGTTCTCCGCCTCGGCGCGCTGCAATCCGAAGTAGGCGCAGCCATCGATGAGCTGTCCGAGCGAAGCGATGGGGCCCGTATCCTCGGAAAGCCACGTCTTTGACTCCCGTGCTCGATCCGGAAACGGATTCAAGTCGAACGCGGGCGCGAGCCGCCATCGACTGTCTCCCGCATGGAGGATACCCATGTTCCACAAGTGGTCGTCGACATTGGTGATCAGGAGGTTGAAGAGCATCCGCCGCCACAGCTCGCGCACGTCTTCGACCGGGCTTGCACTCACGCGGCGTAGCGCGTCCGCGATCTCCGTGTAAGCGCGGTCCTCGTCGCGACGTGCCTGAAGCAGCGAGCCACCCGAGAGATAAGCGATACGACCGGCATCAGGTGTGCGGTCGAAGCGGCGGATGACCGCCACGGCCGCGCCGCCGAGCATCTCGATCCGTCCCTGGGCGGCATCGAGCCTGGCGAGCCTCGCGAGCTCGAGGGCAAGCACCTCGCCGCGCAGTGCGTCCGATGCATATTTTTGCTTCCAGCTTGACGACGCCGGCGCTCACAGGGCCCCCGAGGGGCGCCGCGAGCGCACGCGCTTCGGCAATCGCTCGTCCATGAGCAGCAGCCCGAGCTCATCCGAGGCGGTGTCGAGCACCCGCGCGAGACGATCAAGCTCGCCGAGCGCGTAAAGTGCGCGCGCGACGCTCTCGAGCGCGACGCGGCCGTCGCCCTTTTCCAGGCGCTTCAATGTGGATTCGGAGACGCCGCTGCGCTCGGCGAGAGAGGCCCGTGTGAGACGTCGGCGTCGGCGTACACGAGAGAGGTCCTCACCCAACTTGGCGATGACACGTATGACCGCCGCCGATGGCGGGAAGCCGATAGGGTTCTTTGTAGCCACTTGTCTCGTCCGGAGGTTGAATATAATAGGTCATATATAACCATTAGTAAATATTTAAAGGTCATATATGAACAATATAACATCCGGACCGTTCGAAGCATGCGTCAGCCCCTCGGCTACTCGTAGCGCAACGCGGTGACCGGCTGTGCGCGCGCCACGAGCACTACGTGCAGCGAGACGGTGAGCCACGCGATGGCGATGGCCGTCCCGCCTGCGGCAACGAACATCCACGGCCGCAGGTCAATCCGGTACGCGAAGCCGTGAAGCCATCGGCTCATGAGATAGAAGCTCGCCGGCCACGCGAGAAGAATCGCCCAGAGCACAGGACGCGTGAACTGCCAGAGCAGCAGCCGCAGGATGCTGGAGCGCCCTGCGCCCATCGCTTTGCGGATACCGATCTCTTTCGTGCGCCGGGAGACGCTCGATGCGCAGAGAGCAAAGAGCCCGAGGCAGGCGACGAGGATCGCGACCGCCGAGAATAGCGCGAGCAAGAGAGCCTGGCGCGAGATGTCCTCGTACTTCCCCTGCACCAGCTGATTCAAGAAGACTCGATTGATCGGCTGCGGTGGACCCATCTGGCGCCACAGGCTGTCGATCGCCTGCAAGGCTTCCGGGATCTCGCGGCCGGTAAGCTTGATGCTCGTGAACCGGTAGTCGCGCGGATCGACATAGAACGCCGCAGCGGGAATCGGCTCGCGAATGGAGCCGATCTGAAAATCGGGGACGACGCCGATGATCTCCGACGCGTGCGGCCCTGTCCAAGGCTCGAGCGGCTTGCGCATATGGTTCCAGATCACAGACTGCCCGATCGCCTGCGCCGGCGAAGCAAATCCCAAGGTGCGAACGGCCGACTCGTTGATGACGATCGGCTCTCGAGCGACGGGCCGGGTATCGGAGGGGTCCGCATCGCCTGGCCGCGCATCGGAGGCGAAGCGCCCTGCAACCGGCCTCAGTCCATAGAGCTCGAAGAAGCCGAATCCAACGTTCGCGTACGAGAGAAGCGCGGCCCTGCCGTCCCGCAGCCGTATCCCGACGTTGGCGTCGACGGCGTCGGGGGGCATCCAGCCGCTGCACGCCGCCGCCTGCACTCCCAGGATCTGCTCGACCGCCATCGTGAAGGCGGCCGTACATCCGCCGCGGACCAGGAGGACCTGGTCCTGGTCGAGACGTAAGCTCTCGCGAATGGCGAAATCGGCCTGCCGGTCGATCACGATCGTCGCGAGGATGAGCCCGACGAGCGCCGCGAATTGGGCGGCAACATGACCCTGGCGCACGAACCCGGCGCGGCCATCGACGGTCGCCGTCTGCTGACCGATGCGTAAGATCTGATTCGAGTTCGACGATGAGAGCTTCAGCGTTGGAAGAACGCCGGCGAGGGTGGCAAGCGTCGCGACGCCCAGCCCGATTCCAGTCGAGAGAAACGGATCGCTCCAGTACGCAAAGCGGATCGTACGATGCAAGTACGCATTGAGCGGCGGCAGGGCGAGCTCGGCGACTGCAACGGCCAGGATCGTCGCGAACGCGACGTAAGCGAATGCCTCGCCGGAAAATTGAGCGACGATCGCCGAGCGGCTCGCGCCCGCAGCGTGGCGCACGGCGATCTCGAGTGCGCGCTGTTGCGTGCGTGCCGTCATGAGATTGAGGAAGTTCGCGACCGTCACGAGCAGAATGAGCGCGCCGATGATCGCAATCATGGCCACGGTGCCGCGGCTGCTCGCAGGCTTCATGGGATCGTGGGCATTCGACTCGAGATGGATCTGATCGAGGCGTAGCAGCCCCAGGTGATACACGCTGCTGGCCCGAAGGCCACCCTCCGGCACCGCGTGGCGATCGAGGACCGCGGGGAGCGCCTGCTGAATTTGCGAGGCCGACGCTCCGGGCTTCAGCCGGACGTAGGTGTAGGGTCCCCACGGCTTGAAGGCGAAGGGCCGGTTGATGCGGTCGAAGTAGCTCAGCAGCGAGGCCGGTGATTTGCCGGAAGCGATCAGCGCCACATTGAGGTGAGTGTTGGACGGGAGATCCGCGAGCACTCCCGTGACGGTGAGGCGAACGCGCCGGTCGTATTCGAGCGTTTGGCCGATGGGGTCGTCGCGGCCGAAGTACTTGAGCGCGATGGCTCGCGTGATGACGAGTCCGTCGGGGCGCGCGAGCGCGGTGCTCGGATCTCCCGCAATGAAGGGGAGCGAGAGCACGGAGAAGAAGTTGGGATCGGCCCAGAAGACCGTCTCGTTCGCCTCGAAGTCGGCGCGGCGCATGCTCCCGCGAGTCTCGACGAGCCGTGTCGCTTCGGCGATACCCGGGAGATCAAGACTGAGCCAGGACGCAATATCCGGCTCGCCGGGGAGCGATTCGATCGAGGCGTGACCCTCGGGAGGCGTCACGGTCGTCGTGACGAGATAGATGTTGCGGTAATCGGGGACGAAGCGATCGTAGCTCAACTCGTCGCGCACGAAGAGCGCAATCAGCAACACGGCGGCGAGCCCCATGCCGAGGCCGGCCGCGGCGATGGCGACATGGAGCTTGCTGCGATGGAGATTGCGCAGCGCCGCCGCGATATAGTTATGCAGCATGCGCGGCAGTATAGGACTGCAAATAGGGCGAAGAAATCGCTTTGCTTTCAGTCACTTGCTCGCAATGCGCTGGTTGCCGCGCGGGCGGGATGTCCGGAATCGGACAGCTCGAGCGCGCCTCGGCTACCGGGCAGAAACGCGCGATCGCATCTACAGTAAGCCGATGGGGAGGGGAAGAATGAGAACCCAAATGCCTTGTATCTCGGCGTGCCGCTCGCTCTGGGGCGCTGCCGTCCCGATCGTCGCGGCACTTCTGGTGTTTCATCCCGCCGCAGCCGCGCCGGCCGAGTGGGTGGGTACCTGGGGAGCCGCTCCGGAGCCGCCGTCGACTGCATTGGGACCGATCGGGGGCACACCGAGCTTCTCGGATCAGACCCTGCGTGAGGTGGTGAGAATCTCGGCGGGTGGCGAGCGCCTGCGCATCCGCTTCACGAACGAGTATGGGACGAAACCCCTGCTCATCGGGGCGGTGAGGATTGCTCTTGCCGATGCCAGGGGCGCCGTGCAGCCCGGCACGTCGCGGCCGGTGCTCTTCGGAGGCCGCTCCAGTGCCGTGATTCCCGCCGGCTCCCCTTTCGTGAGCGATGCGATCGATTTCCCGGTCAAACCCTTTGCCATGCTGTCGATCAGCATCTACCTGCCGGAGGCGACCGGTCCTTGCACCTGCCACGGGGTAGGCGTGCAGACCGCGTACGTCTCGCCGAAGGGGAACTTCGTCGACAAGGACTTTGCGCCCGAGAAGACGATGCAGAACCGTGCCTTCCTCTCGCGCATCGACGTGGAGAGCTCGCGTCCTGCCAAGTCGATCGTCGTTATCGGAGACTCGATCTCCGACGGCGTGGGCTCGACGCTCAACGCCAATCGGCGCTGGCCCGATCTGCTCGCCGAGCGGCTGGCCGCACGGGATGGCCGTTATGCGTGGGGTATCGTCAACATGGGCATCAGCGGCAATCGCGTGCTGGACGATGGCGCGGGACAGAGTGCGCTCGCTCGCTTCGATCGGGACGCGCTCTCCGTGCCGGGTGTGGCGTACGTGATCGTTTTCGAGGGTGTGAACGATCTCGGCATCTCCTACGGCCAGATGACAGGACCGCTCGCCAAGTATTTCGCGCGTCTGACGCCGGCGAGAAAGGCGACGGCACAGGCATTGATCGAGGGGTACCGCCAGCTCATCGAGCGAGCGCACGAAGCGGGCATCGAGGTGCTCGGGGCGACCATCACGCCCTACGGGGGCGCGGCGTACTACTCGGCCGAGGGCGAGGTCCAGCGCGAGGTGATCAACCACTGGATCCGCACGAGCGGTGCCTTCGACGGAGTGCTCGACTTCGATGCCGCGGTGCGCGATCCGGCAAAGCCGACGCAGATCGCGACCCCGCTGCAGAGGGGCGACCATCTGCATGGGAGCGATGCCGGCTACCAGGCAATGGCGAAGTCCGTGAGCCTGGCGCTCTTCAAATAGAGCAACGATCCGCTCAGAGCAGCTTCTCCCAAAGGCTCCAGAACTTGCCGCGCAGCCGCTCGAGCATGCCGAACTGGCGCACGTCTTGCACGCTGATCCGTCTGGCATGCTGCATGTCGCTCTCGAACACGCTCGTAAGCTGATCGGCCGTTGCCTTGCCGAGCATGACCGCATCGACCTCGTCGTTGAAGAGAATGCTGCGCTGATCGAAGTTCGACGAGCCCACGAGCGACCAGACTTTGTCGATGACGAGGCTCTTCGAGTGCACGATGCCGTCGTTGCGCTCGTAGATTTTCACGCCGGCCTTGATCAGGCCGATGTAGTGGGAGCGCTGAATGGCGATCACGGGAGCCCAGTCGCTGTGCGAGGGCAGGATCAGGCGCACGTCGACTCCGCGTCGCGCGGCCGCCTTCAGGTCCGCAAGCTCCTGGAGCGTGGGTACGAAGTAAGCCGCGGTGATCCATACGCTGCTCTCGGCATTGAGAATGGCGGAGAGGACCGTGACGTAGTAGCGCGACGTGATCCGCGTCGGTCTGCTGCCGAGGATGCGGACGATCTCCTCCCCCTCTATCTCCGACCTCGCGGGTGGGTTCACGACCGGAAGAGATCTCGCGGTCTGTTCCTTCCAGTGATCGCGAAAGAGAGCCCCCAGCACTGGCACGACCGGCCCTCTGATCTCGATATCGAGGTCGTGCCAGACCTCCTGGGGTTTGTATGCCGTGCCTGCGTCGCCCGCGTTCGTTCTCGGGGGCGCAGAGCTCCCGGCGCTCGGGGCGCTCTGATAGTCCGTGCTCAGATTGACGCCCCCGACGATCGCGAGCGTATCGTCCGCGACGAGCAGCTTGCGGTGGTCGCGGTCGTTCAGCGAGAAGAGATGCGTCACCTCGAAGGGATTGATCGGGTTGAACTGGACGACCTGGATGCCCGCGGCCCGCAGCCGGTCGAAGAAGCCGCTCGGAGTGCCGATCGATCCGACGGCATCGTAGATCACGCTCACCTGCACGCCTTCGTGGCTCTTCTCGGCGAGCAGATCTCCGAGATCGCGGCCGTTGGAGCGCA
>JASHTA010000078.1 GCA_030040795.1 Gammaproteobacteria bacterium
AATCAACCGAGCGGCGCCTGCTTTTGTGTCCTTCTGCCGCCCGAGACGGCGGAGTAGCCTCGCATGAAAGAACCCGTCCCCACCGTCTTTGTCGTCGACGACGACGAGGCCGTCCGCAACTCGCTCCGCTTTCTGCTCAGGTCGGTGGGTCTGCCCACCCAGACTCTGCCGTCCGCGACCGAGTTTCTTGCGACATATCAGCCCACCCAGCCAGGCTGCCTGGTCCTCGACGTGCGCATGCCGGCGATGAGTGGGCTCGAGCTGCAGCAGCAGCTCAACCTTCGGGGAGCAACCCTCCCCGTCATCTTCATTACCGGTCATGGAGACATTCCCATGGCCGTGGAGGCCATGCAGCACGGCGCGTTCGACTTTCTACAGAAGCCCTTTCGCGATCAGGACTTGATCGATCGAATCCAAAAGGCGCTCGCCAAGGACGCCAAGACCCGCACGGCGCTCAAGGAGCACGAGCGCATCCGCAGGCGGCTCGAGTCTCTCACGCCGCGCGAGCGGGAAGTGCTCGCGCTCTTGACCCAGGGCAAGGCCAACAAGGTCATGGCCGCGGATCTCGGCGTGAGCCAGCGAACCGTCGAGATTCATCGCGCGCGCGTGATGGAGAAGAGCGGCGCCTCCTCGCTCGCGCAACTCGTCAGGATGGTCATGGATCTCGCACCCGAGCAGAAGCGCAGCTGAGCGGCGCGACCCGTTGGACGCATACGTAGATTCGCGAATGGCAAGGCGGGCCGCCTATCCGCAAGCTTTACGCGGTAGGCATTGCGCCGTTTCGGGCGCGCATTCAAGAGGAGACAGGCTCATGAGTCTCGTTCGCTGGGATCCTTTCAGTGACTTCGATACGCTCTTCAGCCGCATGATGCCCCGCACGCTCTCGTCCTGGCCACGCATCGCCTTCGGCGACGGTGGCGAGGCAAAGTTCGAGTGGGCGCCGTCCGCCGACATCAGCGAGACGGAAAAGGAGTATCTGGTTCGCGCCGAGCTTCCGGCCGTGAAGAAGGAGGACGTGAAGGTCACGGTCGACGCCGGGATGCTGAAGATCGAGGGCGAGCGTAAGCAGAAGAAGGAGGAGAAGAACGAAAAGTTCCACCGCGTGGAGAGCTACTACGGGAATTTCCAGAGGCAATTTTCCCTGCCCGAGAACGTCGATTCGAACGGAATACGCTGCGAGAGCCAGGAAGGCGTGCTCACGGTCCACATCCCGAAGAAGACCGTCGAGAAGCCCAAGCAGATCGAGATCAAGGTGCAGTAGCTGGATGTTCCGCACCAGGGCCTCAGTGCGTCCGGGTGGTTGCGCCACCGCGCGACCGCCCGGGCGCCGGGTCCTCGCCCTTTCCGCTAAACCGTCAGCAATCGCCGGATGCGCTTCAGCGCGCGGCGCTGCTTCGCGTCCAGCTTCGGGTACTTCATGCGCAGTGCTTTCAGCTGCTCGTGGACGATACCCGAAATGATGAGCCGCGCATTCTTCTTATCGTCGGCCGGTACGACGTACCAGGGAGACTGAGCCGTGCTCGTCGCGCCGAGGAGCTCCTCGTACGCCTTCATGTACCGATCCCACGATCGCCGCTCACGCACGTCGGCGAGCGAGAACTTCCAATTCTTCTGCGGATCGTCGATCCGGGCGAGCAACCGCTTGCGCTGCTCTTCCCGCGACAGATGCAGGAAGAATTTGACCACCCGCGTTCCGTTGCGATACAGATGATCCTCGAGGTCAACGATCGAACGGTATCGGTTGCGCCAGAGGCTCTTGGTCTCAGCGGCCTTCTCGGCCAGATGCTCCGCCTCGAGGATCGAGGGATGCACCCGAACGATGAGCACTTCCTCGTAATATGAGCGGTTGAAGATGCCGATACGGCCACGCTCCGGAAGCGCCCGCGTGGTGCGCCATAAGAAGTCATGCTTGAGCTCCTCGGAGCTCGGATGGCTGAAGCTGAAGACCTGGCAACCTTGCGGGTTGACGCCGCTCATCACATGCTTGATGGCGCCGTCCTTACCGGCCGTGTCCATGGCCTGAAAAATCAGCAGCAGCGCATGGCGGTTGCAAGCATAGAGAAGATCCTGGAGCCGGCTCAGTTTGTCAACATGCGAGCCGAGCAAGGCCTGGTAGTGCTTCCTTGACCGATAGGCCGGCTCGATGCGAGTCGGCCATCTCGTGAGATCCACCCGCCGTCGGGGTGCGACCCGGAAATCCTCGCCGCGGATCTTGCCTCCCATCGAAACTCCGAAGTCCGCTCAATCCTGCGCCGGTCGATGCTGCTGGCCGAGAATTCCGACCACATCGATCAGCGTGGTCGTGAGCTGAGTGAGAAGATCGTCGACGGAAACCAGACCGATGGGTCTGTCGTCTGCCGTAACGACCGGCGCACGGCGCACGCCCCTCGCGCGCATGTGGGAGATTGCCCCGTCGATCGATTCGCGCTCGTCGAGAATCAGCGGATGCGGTGTCATCGCATCTCCCGCACTCAGGCGGGATAGATCGACCGTGCGCTCGAGTTGTGCGCGGACGATATCTCGGTCGGTGACGATGCCGACTACGCGCCGATTTGCCTCGCTCCCCGAGGTGACGACGACCGCGCCCACCTGCTCGTCGCGCATGCGGACCGCCACGTCCGAGAGCGTCGCGCTCGCCGGAACGGCGACGATGCGGCGTCCACAAAGAGCTCCCACGTTCATTCCCGCCTCCTTCTGCCCCGACTCTCCAGCTCATTGGGCCATGCACCGGAACCGCAGGCCATCCGTAGCATTGCGGATGCGATCGAGCGCCGACATGCGGTATTCCTACCACCGAGAACCGTGCCCTCAGCGATAAGGGATATTCGTATGAAAGTCGGAGAGTTGTGCACCCGGCGCGTTCACACCGTCGAGCCGAGCCGAGCGCTCGCCGATGCAGCCCGAGAGATGTGCCATTTCCACGTCGGTGCGCTGCTCGTCCTCGAGGCAGGTGACGAGAAGCGCCGCCCGATCGGGATCCTGACCGATCGCGACATCCTCCTCGGCCAGCTCGCGCGATCGGCCGACCTCTTCTGCCTCACGGTCGGGGACGTGATGACCCGCAATCCCCTGGCGGTCGACGCCGACATGAGCGTCTTCAGTGCGATCCGGACGCTCAATGCAAAGAGTGTCCGGCGCGCGCCGGTCGTTGACGCCGACGGTGCGCTTATCGGCATTGTCACGCTCGATGATCTCCTGCCGGCCGTCTGTACCGAGCTCGCGGCAATCGGAAGCTTGGTCGGCTCTCAGGCTCGACATGAAGAGGCTGCCGGCTGATCGTCTACGTGCTCCAGCTCACAAGATTTCGCCAAGAGCCGTAATTGGCGGTAAAAAGGCGGCAACTGGCGTCACCGACACGGCACTGCCGGGACTATTTGTCGTTCGCGGCGGCTGGAGACTGGAATGACCTTTAGATCCCTGAGAGAGCGCAGGTTGCTGTCGCAAGAGAAACTTGCCGAGATGAGCGGCCTGAGTCTCAGGACCATTCAGCGGGCCGAGGCGGGACACCGGGTTGGCTATGCTTCGCTCAGAGCTCTCGCCATAGCCTTTGAGATGGATGTCGACTTACTGGAACGGGAGCTGTACGCCGTGAATCCGTCAACAGACGATTTTGTGGAGATTCCGAGGTGGGTAAGGCTCTTTAGGGACTGGAGCCGCGGGGCCTGGATGGGTGCCCCACCCTACAGCCGGCGCCAGCAGCATATTGCAGAGGCCTTTTGCATCGGCGGTGGCGTCATCTTCCTGATTGCTTCGTTTTTCGTGCCCCCAACTCCAATGGCCACTGTACTGCGGGTCGGAGCGGCGTTCATGCTGGTCTGCGGTTACCTCTCGTCCGTGAGCGCTCGCATCTTCGACAGGTACAGGCTTTGGCCGTCCACCGAGATCTCTTGGTCGCAGTGGAGACCGGTGCGAACGGTGCGCACCACAATCGGATTCTACGCATACGTCTTGCTGACTTTGGCGCTGTTCTTCGCCGTCTTGGGGTTTGCCCTCCGACCCTAGAATCTACATGCGAATGGCGGCTCAGGCCGGGCGTCCGCTGATCGGGGGCTCGAGACGAGCCGCCTCGAAGCAGGTCCGGTAGACGACGCCCGCCACGGCCCCGCCGACGAGCGGAAAGACCCAGAAGAACCAGAGCTGCGCGAGCGCCCAGCCGCCCGCGAACACCGCAGGTCCAGTACTGCGCGCCGGATTCACCGAGGTGTTGGTCACGGGGATGCTGATGAGATGAATGAGCGTGAGCGCGAGCCCGATCGCAATGCCGGCGAAGCCGACGGGCGCGCGCTGATGCGTGGCGCCGAGAATGACGATCACGAACATGAATGTCATGACCAGCTCGCAGACGGCACAGGACAGCAGCGAGTACCCGCCCGGCGAGTGCGCGCCGTACCCGTC
>JASHTA010000008.1 GCA_030040795.1 Gammaproteobacteria bacterium
CTGGGTGCGTGTCAATGGCCTTGCGAGCGGAGAGCTGCTCGAGGATCTCGCGGCGGTCATGGCAGGCGCGCCGGATGGGATCGTTCTGCCGAAGGTTTCTTCGGCGGAGGAGGTGCTGGAGGTGCATCACTACCTCTCGGCGCTCGAGCGGCGCGAGCGGCTCGAGCACGAAACCGGGCTGCTCGTCATCGCCACCGAGACGCCCCGGGCGGTGCTCGGCCTCGAGCGCTTCGCGGCGGCGCTCTCGGGCGAGAGGGACCCGGGATCCTCAGGATCCCCGCCATCCTCGGGATCCGCAGGTACGGGCCGCCTGGCGCGGCTCAGAGGACTCACCTGGGGGACGGAGGATCTCTCGGCCGCGCTCGGTGTTCGCGAGAAGGTGGCGGCCGGCGGATCGTTGACCTTTCCCTTCGAGCTCGCGCGGTCGCTGTGCCTGCTCGCGGCGGCGGCGGCGGGCGTGCAGGCGGTCGATGGCGTCCACGCCGAGTTCGCCGATCGAGAAGGCCTCGCGCGCGAGCTTGCGCGGGCCCGCCGCGACGGATTCACGGGCAAGCTCGCCATTCATCCCGATCAGATCGAGCCGATCAACGCCGCCTTCACGCCGACGGAGAGCGAGATTGCGCAGGCGCGCCGGATCGTCGCGGCGTTCGCCGCTTCTCCCGAGATCGGCGTGACCAGCATCGACGGAAAGATGATCGACCGGCCCCACCTGCTTCAGGCGCAGCGGCTGCTCGCGGCCGCGGAGGCGCTGGGCCGGAAGTGATGAGGCGCGCGCCACACCCGCACGGTGGCGCGCTTCGGCCGGCTAGGTTCGCGGCTCGGTGTCGGGCGGCAGGAGCAATAGGTCCTCGGGCGTGTCGATGTCGATGCCCGCGTTGGCGAGCTCTATGGCCATGACGCGGTCCGCGGCGCGGCGAAGCAGGTCGCGGGCGCCGCGATCGCCCCGCAGCGCGGCGAGCTGCGCAAACTCCGCGCGCGGGAAGATGGCCGGCACGCCGACGGTCGTCTCGTAGCGGGCGGCGACGATGCACTGGGGATTGCGGCGCCACACGCCCGCGAGCCGCCTGAGATCCTCCACCGTCACGGCCGCCTGATCCGCGAGCAGGATCAGCACCCCGTCGCAGCTCGGCGGCAGGTGCGCGATCCCGGCGCGGATGGAGCTGGCGATGCCTTCGGACCAGGCGCGGTTGACGATGACCGACGCCGTCGAATGTCGAAGAAGCGGCGCGAGGTCCGCGGCATGGGCGCCGAGTACGACCAGCACGGCCTGGCCGGCGATCTCTGCGGCATGCGCCACGGCTCGATGCAACAGGGGGCGGCCTTGCACACGCACGAGCTGCTTCGGCGAGCCGAAACGCGTCGAGGCGCCCGCGGCGAGGACCAGCACGTGAAGGGTGGAGGCCTGAGGAACTTCAGACGCCGGCTCCATGTCGGAGCACCTCGGCTCGGAGCTTGCGCTCCTCGAGAATGGAGTTCGCATCGACGTGCGCCAGGCGACGCCAGTCATCGACGGTGAAGAGGTGTTCGGTGAGCGCCTCCAGCGCTCGCCGGGATTCGATCAGCCGATCGACCAGCACGACGCAGCGATGCAGCGCCTCGAGCCTCTGCCGACCGTCCGCGACGGCACGGTGAGCGGTGGTCCGCGCCGGCCTCCGCAGCTCGCCGAGCGCGGCCGTAACGGGGAACAGCGCACGGCGCAAGTCGTCAATCGCCCCGCTATCGCCGGGACTCGAACGCTCGAGAAGCGTGGTACTCCGAGCGTGCTCTTTACTCATGCAGAACAATATATAGTTAGTATAACTGATTATAAAATCTTGAGAAATATAATCCGCCGCGCGGCGTGACGCGCACAGCGACGCCACTTCCCGCCAGTGCTCGCGCTCGGCGGAGAGCTGCGCCCGGAGGAGCTGAACCTCGTTCATGATCGGACGAGCTCGACCTCGTTCATGAAGCGACGTGTTCAACGAGCTCGGTTCTCTCGCGCCGGTAAAGATGGGCGTGGATTTCCGCCACGATCGAGAGCGCAATCGACTCGGGCGAACGGCCGCCCAGATTCAGGCCAACCGGCGCGCGCAAGCGTCGGCGCAGTGCTTCGACATCCCCGCCGAGATCCTCGAGAAGCTTGTCGCGCCGGTGCGGTGGACCGAGCAGCCCCAGGTAGCCGATGTGGACCGTCGCGAGCGCGCGAAGATATTCGAGATCCGACGGCAGGTGATGGCTCATGACGACCGCGGCATCGAAGGAATCGAGGTCGAGCGTACGCACGAGCTCCTCGGGGCGCGCCAGCACGACGCGCGCCGCCGCTGGGAAATGCTCGCGGCGCGCATAGGAGGGACGGTGGTCGTACACGGTCACCTTCCAGCCGAGGCGCGCGGCGAGATCGACGATCGGCAGGGCATCGGGTCCGCCGCCGAGAAGCAGCAGCCGGGGCGGGAGCGCCAGGGGGAGCGCGAATAGCTTGAGCACGCCCGTGTCGAGCCATTCCGGTTGGCCGGATTGCGCGACGCGCTCGAGCAGGCTCGCCGTCTCGTCGAGCGGTGGCGCCTCGGCCAGTGATTGGTCGGGCAGCAGCACGCGGCCCGGCGCCAGGGCACCCGCGCGGGATTCGACGAGGATCGCGACAGCCGTGCGACGGTGATCCGACAGGGCCTTCTCGAGGTGGTCGACGGGCTGCCAGCCGTCCTCCGGACCGACTCGCAGCAGCAGGATGCTCATCGCGCCTTCGCAGCCCACGCCAAGACCCCACAGCGCGTCGTCCGACCCGCCGGTGTTGTAGGTCACCGTGCGAGGCTCGCCGGTCGCAATGACGGAGCGGGCGTGCTCGCGCAGATCGGTCTCGAGACAGCCGCCCGACAGCAGGCCCGCGTACGAGCCGTCTGCGGCGATCGCCATCAGGGCGCCGGGTTTGCGGTAGGTGGATCCGCTCGTGCGCACGACCACGGCGAGAGCAAAGGCCCTGGCGGCGGCGCGCTCGCGCTCGAAGAGCGGCAGTAAGGGGGTCAGCTGGGCTTCCACGGTCAAATTATGCTTCAAGTTGCGCCTGCTCGAACGCGTCAGTAGAGTCGCACGGCCTTTTTCCGCCCTCGGCTCCGCTCATCCATGGCCACCGCTACCGCAAACGCTTCCGCTGCCTCGACGTCCTGGGTTGTCCATAAATTCGGGGGGTCGAGCGTGGCCGATGCCGACTGCTTCCGGCGCGTCGCGGAGATCGTGGAGTCCCAGCCGCAGGCCCGTCTGGGCGTAGTGCTCTCGGCGTGCCGCGGGGTCACCGATGCGCTCCTGCAACTGGTTGCGCTTGCCGAGCGGCAGGACACGAGCTACCAAGGCGAGCTCTCGGCGCTGCGCGAGCGCCACGCCGCGATCGCCCGGACGCTGCTCACGCGCGAGGCGGCACAGCTGTATCTCGCCGCGCTTGACCGGGACTGCCACGACATCGAGGGAATTCTGCATACGGTCGGGCTCACGCGCTCGGCGGCCCACAATGTCCGCGATCTCATCGCCGGGTACGGGGAGATCTGGTCGACCAAGCTGTTTCACCGCTACCTCGAAGCGCGCGGTAAGCGCCCCGGGCCGATCCAGTGGCTGGATGCCCGGCGCGTGATCGTCGCCGAGTGGGGACCGCTCGGTCCGACGATCCTGTGGAAGGAGTCGCAGCAGAACATCGCGCGGCTCATCGAGCGGGACTTCACCGGCACGCTCGTCATCACCGGTTTCGTCGCCTCCAACCGCCGCGGCGTGCAGACGACGCTCGGCCGCAACGGCAGCGATTTCTCGGCCTCCATCTTCGGAACGCTGCTCGAGGCGTCCGAGATCCAGATCTGGACGGACGTGGACGGCGTTCTCTCCGCCGATCCTCGACGAGTGCCCGATGCGAAGGTGATCGACTCCCTCTCGTACCTCGAGGCGATGGAGCTCGCCTACTTCGGCGCCAAGGTCATTCACCCGCAGACCATGGCGCCGGCCGTCCGGCGCAGCATTCCGATCTGGATCCGCAACACCTTCGCTCCGCAGAGGCCCGGTACGCTCATCTGCCAGAGGCCGGACTCGAAGCTGCCCGTGAAGGGCATCACGACCATCGAGCGCATCGCGCTGATCAATCTCGAGGGGGCGGGCATGATCGGCGTGCCCGGTACGGCGCACCGGCTCTTCGGCGCGCTGCGCGAGGAGCAGATCTCGGTCATCCTCATCTCGCAGGGCAGCTCGGAGCACTCGATCTGCTGTGCGGTGCCGAGCGAGCAGGCCGAGCGGGCCGTGGCGGTCGTGCGCACCGCATTCGAGCGGGAGCTGCGGGAGGGTCAGATCCAGAGCGTCGATCTGGATGTGGAGCTCGCCATCCTCGCCGTCGTCGGCGACGGCATGGCGGGCACGCCCGGCGTTGCGGCGAAGGTCTTCAACGCCCTGGGAAACGCCGGAGTGAACGTGCGCGCGATCGCACAGGGCGCCTCCGAGCGCAATATCTCCGTCGTCGTCTCCGGCAAGGACGCGACACGCGCGTTGCGCGCCGTTCATGCCGGGTACTACCTCTCGCCTCACACGCTCTCGATCGGTCTCATCGGTCCGGGAACCGTCGGGCGCGTCCTGCTCGACCAGCTCGCCTCCCAGACCGAGCGGCTGCGCCGCGAGTTCCAGCTCGACCTGCGGGTCCGGGGAATCCTCGCCACCCAGCGCATGCTGCTTTCCGAGTCCGGCGTCGAGCTGAGCGGCTGGCGGCAGGAGTTCGAGAGCAGCCGCGAGCCCGCGGACATCGCGCGCTTCATCGAGCACGTGCGTGTGGACTATCTGCCGCATACGGTGATCATCGACTGTACGGCGTCGGGGGACATCGCGCGCCATTACCGCGGCTGGCTCGCGAACGGGATTCACATTGTGACGCCGAACAAGAAGGCGAACAGCGCGAGCTGGGAGTCCTACCGTGCCTTGCACGAGGCGCGGCGCTCGAGCCGCGCCCACTATCTCTACGAGGCGACGGTGGGCGCGGGCCTGCCGGTCATTCAGACGCTCCGCGACCTGCGCGAGACCGGCGATGAGATCTCGAGCATCGAGGGGATCTTCTCCGGCACGCTCGCCTACCTCTTCAACGTCTACGACGGCAAGGTCGCCTTCTCCGACATCGTTCGGGACGCCAAGCAGCGCGGCTACACCGAGCCCGATCCGCGCGACGATCTGTCGGGCATGGATGTCGCACGCAAGCTCATCATCCTCGGGCGGGAACTGGGGCTCGCGCTCGAGCTTGCGGACGTGAGCATCGAGAGCCTGGTGCCGGCGGGGCTGGGCGACGGCTCGATCGACGAGTTCATGGCCCAGCTGCCGCGCTACGACGCTGCAATGCTCGATCGACTGCGCTCCGCGCAGGCCCGCGGCAAGGTCCTGCGCTATGTCGGTCGGCTCACCGCCGACGGGCAGGCGACCGTCGGTCTCACGGAGCTCGACGCGAAGCACGCTTTTGCCAACATCGCGCTCACCGACAACGTGGTGCGCTTCGCGACCGGCCGCTACTGCGACAATCCGCTCATCGTTCAGGGTCCCGGAGCCGGCCCGGCCGTTACCGCGGGTGGAGTCTTCGCGGATCTGCTGCGTCTCGCCGCCTACCTCGGTGCGCGCCTGTGAGCGGGGCGCACGCCGATCGGTCCGAGGGCCCTGCCGCAAGCGCCGTTCGCGCGACGGCCTTTGCGCCCGCGTCGGTCGGGAACGTGGCGATCGGCTTCGACATTCTCGGTTTCGCCGTCGACGCGCTCGGCGATCGCGTCACGGTTGCGCGCCGCGCGGCGCCAGGCGTCACGATCAGCGCAATCACCGGCACGAGCGCCGACCTGCCGCTCGAGCCCGAGCACAACACGGCCGGCCGCGCGCTGCTCGCGTTGAGCGCCTCGCTCGCGCTCGATTTCGGACTCGAGATGCAGATCGAGAAGGGGATCCCGCTCGGCTCGGGCCTCGGCGGCTCGGCTGCCTCGGCCGTCGGCGCCGTGGTGGCCGCCAATGCGCTGCTGCCCGCGCCGTGCTCGAAGCTCGAGCTGCTGAAGTTCGCGATGGAGGGGGAGAAGGTCGCGAGTGGCTCGCTGCATGTCGACAATATCGCTCCGTCGCTGTTCGGCGGGCTCGTGCTGACGGTCGGCATCGATCATCCGCGGGTGAAGCAGATCCCGGTGCCGCCCTCGGTGCGGGCCATCATCGCGCACCCCCACATGTTCCTCTCGACCAAGCAGGCGCGCGCGATCCTCCGGCGCAGCGTCGATCTGTCGGACTTCGTGTGGCAGACGGCCAATCTCGCCGGGTTCATCTCGGGCTGCTACACGAACGATCTCGACATGATCCGTGCCTCGTTCGAGGACGTCGTGATCGAGCCGCAACGGCAGGCGCTCATCCCGGGATTCGCCGGCGTGAGGCAAGCCGCGATGGATGCCGGCGCACTCGGCTGCTCGATCTCCGGAGCCGGGCCGGCGATGTTCGCGTGGGCGCTCGAGTCGCGGGCGGAAGGTGTGCGGGCGGCCATGCAGCGCGAGTTCGCGCGTCACAGCGTGCAGGTCGACGACTGGGTCGCCGAGTTCGGCTCGCCCGGTGCGCGCATCGTGGCGAGCGAATGACCGCCATGCAGTTCTCGAGCACGCGCAACCCGGCGCTCGTGGCGGGCTTCGCCGAGGCGCTCGAGAAGGGACTTGCCCCGGATGGTGGTTTGTACATCCCGAGCGAGTGGCCGGCATTCGCCTCCGAGCAGTTGACCGGCCAGTCCGGTGCCGAGGCTGCACGCACATCGGCGGGCGCCTTGGCGAAGCTCGCCGTCTCGATGCTGAAGCCCTTCGCGGCCGGCGATCGGCTCGAGCCGCACTTGCCGGCAGTGGCCGCGGAGGCAATGAGCTTCGATGCGCCCCTCGTGCCGCTCGATTCGCCAGGACGCTTGAGCGTGCTCGAGCTCTTTCACGGACCCACGGCCGCGTTCAAGGACTTTGGCGCCCGCTTTCTCGCGGCGAGCCTCGCTCGCCTGCGGGCCCCGGACGCACCGGCGCTCACGATTCTCGTCGCGACTTCAGGCGACACGGGAGGTGCCGTTGCCGCGGCGTTTCATGAGCGGCCGGGCATCGAGGTGGCGGTGCTCTATCCGAAGGGCCTCGTCACCCCGACGCAGGAGCGCCAGCTCACCTGCTGGGGCGGCAACGTCCGGTCGTTCGCCGTCCGCGGCACCTTTGATGAGTGCCAGCGCATGGTGAAGGAAGCCATGCTCGACCGCGAGCTGCGGGAGCGCCGCGCGCTCTCCTCGGCGAACAGCATCAATCTCGGGCGCCTGCTGCCGCAGGCCGTGTATTTCGGCGCCGCGAGCCTCGCGATCCGGCAAGCGTACGGCGAGCCCGCCTCGTTCGTCATTCCGGCCGGGAATCTCGGAAACGCTCTCGCTTGCATCTGGGCGCGCAAGCTCGGACTGCCGATCGCGGATATCGTGCTCGCACACAACGCCAACCGCGTCGTGCCGGATTTTCTGCGAACCGGCGCATGGCAGCCTCGGCCGAGCGTCGCTACGCTCGCCTCCGCGATGGATGTCGGTAATCCGAGCAACCTCGAGCGGCTGCGCGCGCTCTATCCTCAGATCGATCAGCTCCGCGGCGCAGTCGCGGCCGACACCGTCGATGACGAGCAGATTCGCGAGCGCATCCGAACGGACTTTCGGCGCTTCGGGCGCGTGTGGTGCCCGCATACGGCAACGGCGGCGGAGGTCTATGGGCGTTTGCCGCTGGAGCGGCGGAGCACCGGGCGCTGGGTGCTCGTCGCGACGGCCCATCCCGCCAAGTTCCGCGAGATCGTAGAGCCTCTGATCGGCCGCGCGGTCTCCATGCCCGACTCGCTCGCGCGACTGTTCGAGCGGCCGGTCTTCTGCACCGAGATTGCCCCGACGCTCGATGCCCTGAGGAGCGCCCTGGCGTGAGGCGTCAGCCATGAGTCTCGTGAGCAATCTGCCGCCCCTCACGTGGGTGCTCGTCGTCTGTGCGGTGGCGATCGGCTGGGGCCTGTCGTGGCTCGCGCGCTGGTATCGCCAGCGCCGGGCCCGCAAGGCGCTGATCACCAACATCACGGGCGTCGCGGTCGACTCGCTCGTTGACGTTCTGGTGCCGGACGGCATGGGCGGCTCGTTTCATTGCGACTTCGTGCTCCTCACGCCTCGCGGCGTGGTCGTCATCGATCTGCGCGATGTGAGCGGCAATGTCTTCGGCGGCGATCAGATGGATGAGTGGACGGTGATGGACGGCGCGCAGCGGTTCACGTTCATCAACCCGCAGAGCGCGCTCTACGACCGCATCGCCGCGGTGAAGGCGCTCTCGGGCGAGATGCCGGTGGAGGGCCGCATCGTCTTCACGCGCCGCGCGAAGTTCCCGAAGGGGCTGCCCAAGTGGACGCTCATGATGGACTCGCTCCGCAGCGAGTTCCCGCCCGCCGAGCCTGCGGTCGTCTCGAGCGTCAAGGAGCATTTCGGGGAGGCCTGGCAGAGCGTGAAGAGCTCGGCGGCACCGAGCGCTCTCGCGCAGGCGCGGCCGATCGCGGTGCCCTGAGCCGCAAAGCTTCCGAGGGGAACGTGGAGGTCCTGCCGGCTTGGGAATGGCTCTTGCGAGGGAGCCGGAGCGTCAGCGCAGCGAAGTAGGGTCCCACTCGCCGGGGCTCGAGCGCTGCGGAGGTGGGCTCGCCATGGCCGCATCGGAGTCGGAGATCGTCCGGAAGACTCTCGAACGCCCGGATGTGCACAGCCGCTGGATCGGCGACTTCTACAACGACGAGAGCGGCCGATTCTACGACGCGGCCTTCGATCGAATCGCGGCTCGACTCTCGCCGCACGGTATATCCGCCTGTCTCGACGCCGGCTGCGGCGATGGCGCGCAGACGGTGCGGCTCGCCAAGCGCGGGTTCCCGGTCGTCGCGCTCGATTTCTCGGAGTACGTGCTCGGCAGGGCGCGGCAGAACGTGGCGGCACACGGCCTCGGACAGGCGGTCCGATTCGAGCACGGGAGCCTGCTCAGCCTGCCGTTCGCGGAAGGCGCCTTTCGCTTCGTCTTGTGCTGGAGCGTGCTCATGCACATCCCCGAGGTGGAGAAGGCCATCGCGGAGCTCGCTCGCGTCGTCGCGGAGAGCGGGTTCCTCATCGTGAGCGAGGACAACATGGGGTCGCTTGAATCCACACTCGCCCGTCTCGCCCGGCGCGTTGTCGGGAACGCGGTGATCCGCAGGCTGCGAGGCAAGGACCCCGCGAAGCTTGCCGTGAGCCCGGCCGGCGCCGAGTACTGGCGTCAAACGGACGCGGGACCGCTGCTGTGCAGGGAAGCACGGATCTCGTGGCTCGTTGCGCAGTTCGCCCGCCACGGGCTGGTGCTTCGCGAGCGCATGGCCGGGCAGTTCCTCGAGCGGCACGCCTCGCTGCGGCACGCCTGGCTCAAAAGCGCCTTGCAACGCTTCAACGTGTTCTGGTTCAAGTACGTCCGCCTGCCGTATCCGGCGATGGACAATCTGCTCATCCTGCAGAGGATTCGCGGCCCTGATCCGCGAGGACGAGGGCGATGCACGCCGTGAGCTTCTTCGCATAGTCGATGTGCAGGAATTCGTTGGGTCCGTGCGCGTTCGACTGCGGGCCGAGCACACCCGTCACGAGAAACTGCGTCTGCGGGAAGCGCTCGCCGAGCAAGGCCATGAACGGGATGCTGCCGCCGGAGCCGATGTGGATCGCTTCCCGGCCGAAGACCTCGCGCGAGGCGCGCTGCAGCGATTCCGCGAGCGGCGGTGTGAAGGGCGGAGCGTTCCAGCCGCTCGTCGGGGCTTCCATCTCTAGCCGAATCTGCGCATCGTAAGGAGGGTCCCTCGTGAGCGCCGCGGAAAGCGCTGCCGCCGCCGCTGCGGCGTCGCTCGTCGGTGGCAATCGCAGAGAGAGCTTCAAGGCGATCTGCGGGAGCAGCACGTTGCCCGCCGACCGAGTGGGCGGCAGCCCATCGGCACCGGTCACCGCGAGCGTCGGACGCCAGGTGCTGTTGACGAGGAGCTCGACCGGATTGTCGGAGAGCGCCTGAACACCGGGCGCGAAGGGCACCTTGCCGGCGATCCGCTCCCCAAGCGCGCGTGCCGCCGCGGTGATTTCCGCGAACCGATCCTTCGGCACGGGCACCTGAAGCTCCTCGATCGTCACATCGCCGGTCACGGGATTCTCAATACGAGCGAGCAGCTGCTCGAGGATTCGCAGCGGAGCGGGCGCGATGCCGGTCGCAAGGCCCGAGTGCACGCCCTCGGTCAGGACCCGAGCGTGCAGCGTTCCGACGAGGTTTCCGCGCAGCGAGGTGGTGCACCAGAGCTGGTCGTAGTTGCCGCACTCCGCATCGAGGCACACGACGAGCGACGGTGTGCCCACTCGATCGGCGAGGGCGGCCAGATGCGCCGGCAGATGGACGCTGCCGCTTTCCTCCGACCCCTCGATGAGCAGCACGCACCGAGGCAACGCCACAGCCTGCTCTTTCAAAGCGCCAATCGCCGCGAGGGCGCTGAAGGCAGCGTAGCCGTCATCCGCGGCGCCGCGTCCGTAGAGCTTGCCGTCTCGGACGACCGGCTCCCAGGCGGACAGGCCGGGGAGCCACCCCGAGAACTCCGGCTGCTTGTCGAGATGGCCATAGAGCAGCACCGTGTCGGGCAGCTCACCGGGCACCTCGATCAGCAAAACGGGCGTGAGACCCGGCAGGCGATGGATGTCAACGCGCATCCCGGGGATCGGCTGAGCGCGGCACCACTCGGCCGTAAGCTGCACGGCGCGCTCCATGTGGCCGTTCGCTTCCCAGAGGGGGTCGAAGACCGGCGAGCGGTTCGGGATGCGCACATAGGCTTGCAGCCGCTCGAGAATCGAATCGTCCCATTGCCGCTCGATCGACCGGCGCAGGCGCGCGAGATCGAGATCGTCGTTCGGAGAGCTCATCGCGGTGTCCATTTAAATTTTTACTGTATATACAATAGTTTAAAAATATTATCTCACTTGAAATATTCGTCGCGGGGAGCCTCCGGCAGCCGAAACAGCGCGCGGGTCGCCGCGGTCATCGACTCGGCAAGCGCCTCGACGGGCTCGTCCCGCGCCCTTGCGAGGGCCTGCGCGACATGGGGCAGGAACAGGGGCTCGTTCCGCCGCGAGGAGGGTCGCGGCCTGAGGTCCCGTGGGAGCAGATAGGGCGCATCCGTCTCCACCATGAGCCGCCCTGCCGGAATCTCGCGCACGAGCGGAATGAGGTGCGCGCCGCGCCGCTCGTCGCAGATCCAGCCGGTGAGGCCGATCGCGAGATCGAGCTCCAGGCAAGCGGCGAGCTGATCGCGCGTCCCGGTGAAGCAATGAGCGACTCCGCCTTTGAGGCGATGCCGGTGCTCTCGCAGGATGCTCACGAAGTCCTCGTGCGCGTCGCGCTGGTGCAGGAAGACGGGCTTGCCGATCCGCGCCGCGAGCGCAAGCTGGCGCTCGAAGGCGCGCCGCTGCGCATCTCGCGGAGAGAAATCGCGGAAGTAATCCAGGCCGCATTCCCCGATCGCGACCACTTCGGGCTGTGCCGCGAGGTGCTCGAGCTCGCTCGCGAGCGCCTCGTCGAGCTCCGTGGCGTGGTGCGGATGGACGCCGGCGGTGGCAAAGAGCCGACCGGGATGCTCGCGCGCGAGACCGAGCGCCTGGCGAGCGCTCGGACCGTTTGCCCCCGTGACGATCATTTGGACGACGCCCACCTCGGTGGCCCGCGCGATGACGGCAGCGCGATCGGTATCGAAGCTGTCGTGGGTGAGATTGACTCCGATGTCGATCAGGTGCACGGCGTCCATTTTCTCACGGGAGCGCGGCGCGATCCGGGTATTCGGATTTTGTACATCGGTACCTTCGCCCTGGTATCCTGCATCCGTGGTGGACACCGGATGCCCGAAGGCTCGCAAGCGCCAGCTGCCGCCGCTGGGGCGTCTCGCTGCGGTAGCGCTTCTTGCCGCGGGCTCCACCTTGGCGCTTGCAGACGGCAAGGTCCCGGCGCCGGCGGGGAGCGCAACGAAAGTCCATCAGCTCGACCTCAGCCCGCCGCCGCTCAACCACGTGTTCACGCGAGAGCAGATCCAGGCTCTGACGACGGACCCGGACGACGACACGCCGACGGAAGACGTGATGATCAAGAGCCCGATCTATCAGTCTCCCGTCCCCGTGGGACAGTTTGTGGCCCTGCCGTGGGCGCTCATGCACCCGCTCGAGGCATGGAAAATCTTCGTGCCGATCTCGAACGACGACTGATCGCCGTCACGGCGTAACGACGATCTTGCCGATCTGCTGATTCGACTCGAGGAAGCGGTGCGCCTCGACGATCTGGCTCAGCGGGAACGTCCTCGAGATGATCGGCTTCAGGTGGCCTTCCGCGAGCCCCCGCACGATGAGCTCCCTCGCTCGCGCGAAGCGCTCGGGCTTGTTCCAGATGAATGAGGCGACCCAGCCTCTCAGGCTCAGGCTCTTCAAGGCCGCGGGCCAGTGGGGATAAGGAGTCGGCTGGCCGCTCAAGCTGCCGTAGATGAACAGAATGCCTTCCTCCGCCATGGCGTTCGCGAGCTTCTCGACGAACGGGCCGCCAACGGGATCGAACACGACGCGCACGCCCTTGCCGCCTGTGATTCTCATCACCTCCGCAACGACATCGGTCTCCGCTGTCGCGATGACGTGCTGGGCACCCTGCTCCTTGAGTGCCGCCGACTTGGCGCTGTGACGGGTGGCGGCGATCGGCACCGCGCCCGCCCAGTTGGCGAGCTGGATGGCCGCGAGCCCGACGCTGCTCGATGCCGCCGGAATGAGCACGTAGTCCCCGATTCCGATGCGCGCCTCGATGATGGCGAACGCGGTGAGGTACTGCATCCAAATGGATGCCGCCTGCACGGGCGAGAGCTGCGCCGGAGCGGGAATGACGCTGCGCGCGGGCACGATGGCTTTCTCGCCGTACACGCCGTACTCGCCCAGCCGGTAGGACGGCACGACGCACACTCGCTCCCCGGGCGAAAAGCCCTGAACGCCTGAGCCCAGGGCCTCGATGGTTCCTGAGGCCTCATAGCCGATCAGCGTCGGCAGCTTGGGGGGCACGAGATAGGCGCCCGCCCGAAAGAGCGCCTCCGAGCGGTTGAGGCCGATGGCCTCCACGCGAATCCGGATCTCACCTGGGCCCGGCTGGCCGACATCGGCGTCTTCGAGCTTGAGGACCTCGGGTCCGCCCGTCTGATGAATGCGAACGATCTGGGTCATGGCCGTGCTCCGGTCTGTGACGATCGCGCCATCTTATGCCTCGCGCAAGGCTTTGCGCGTCAGGCGCGCAGGTCCTGTACGCGGTCCTTCCACCGGCCGCCGCGACCGCGCCGGTACTGGATGGCGGAATGAATCGTAGCGCCGGCGTAGAACGCGGCGATCGCAGGCAATGCGGGGCACCACAGAGCGGAGAGTCCGTAGAAGCGAGCCATGGGCCAATAGGCAAGGCTCATGAGCGCCCACGAGGCGGCACCGAGGGCGACCAGGAGCGGCTTGCCGGTGAAGAGCAGGAGCGGGGGCAGCCCGTACGTGACGAGGAGGCCGGCGAGCGTCGCGCCGAGCAGCGCATAGGAATGACGGAGCTGATTGAAGGCGGTACGCGAGATCACGCGGCCGATCTCGGCGAACGATCCGTAGGGGCGGATGCTCCGCGCGCTGCGCGTCAGCCCGAGCCATAGCGAGCCTCCTGCCGCCTTCACGGCCGCAGCGAGCGCACAGTCGTCGATGATCTCGGAACGGATCGCGCGCAGGCCGCCGATGCGCGCGAGCGCGAGCGGGCGGATCAGCATGCAGCCCCCGGCAGCGCCCGCTGTCCGCGACCGGGAGGACGCAATCCACGCGGGCGGATAGAGCATGAAGAAGAAGAACACGAATGCCGGGATCAGGCACCTTTCGGCGAGCGTGGCGGTGGAGAGTCGCACCATGTACGAGACGAGGTCGCGGCCACTCGCCTCGGCGTTCGCCAGCAGTCCGCGGAGGCTGTCCGGATCGTGATGAATATCGGCGTCCGTGAAGAGCAGATAATCGGGGCTCCAGTCCGAAGCGAGGGCCACGCCCTGGGCCATTGCCCAGAGCTTGCCGGTCCAGCCCGCGGGTAGCGCCGTGCCCCGGATGACGCTGAGACGCGCGGCCTCATTGAGTCTCGCCGCCGCGGCGGTAGCGGCACCGGCCGTATCGTCGGAGCTGCCGTCATCGACCACGACGACGTGAATCGAGCCGCGGAACTGTTGCCGCAACAGGCACTCGACGGCCTCGCCGATGACCGGCGCTTCGTTGCGCGCGGGAATGACGGCGACGACCTTTCTCGGCGGGCCCGTCTCGCCGAGCCGCGGCGGGAGATGGCGCGAGACGCGCCAGAATCCGCCGCGTGCCGCAAGCAGATACAGCCAGATGAGCAGCGGCAGGGCTGCAAGGAGCTCGCCGCTCAGGCGAGCCAGGAGCGCCATGAGAGAATCTTTCGCACGGTGGCCGACATTACCACGCGTTCGGCCCGACGTTGTCGCGTGTGGGGCTCGACGTTATCGCGCGGCGGCCCGACGTTGTCGCGCGCGGCGGCTGGTATGATGATTGGAAAGGCGACCGCTTCCATACGGATTCCCTCGATGCTCGATGCGCCGACATCTCAGCTCACCCTCTGGTCCGAGGACGACCCGAGCGAATCCTGGGTCGTTCGCGAGAGCCGGCGAGCTCGCCGGCTTGCCGTGCGGGTGTTCCAGACGGGACGCGTCGAGGTCGTCGTGCCCCTGAGAACCTCGCGCAGCGCCGTCGAGCGCTTCCTCGCCCGGCATCGCAACTGGATCGAGCGCAAGCGTGCCGAGGCGCGGCGCGGCGCGGGCGCGCACGAGCCCTTTCCGCCGCGGACCGTCGAGCTTCCCGCTTGCGGCGAGAGCTGGCGCGTGCAGGTCGCGGGCGGTGCGGGACGGCTGCGCGTCACGAGCTCCCCCGGTCTGCTCAACCTCCACGGCGACTGCGGCAATGCTCGCGCGGTTCGCCAGCTGCTGCGGCGGTGGCTTGTCGGGCATGCGCATGCCGTCCTCGCGGCCGCGCTGCACGAATGCTCGCGCGAGCTCGGCTTTGCGTACGAGCGTGTCATCGTCCGCCGCCAGCGCACTCGGTGGGGCAGCTGCTCGGCCCGCGGCACGATCAGCCTCAACTGCTGCCTGCTGTTCCAGAGGCGTGAGGTGCTGCGCTACCTGCTCATCCACGAGCTCGCGCATACCCGCCACATGAACCATTCACGCCGCTTCTGGCAATGCGTGGCCGAGCACTGCCCGGACCACCGCGCGCTCGACCGCGAATTGCTCGACGGCTGGCGGCGAGTGCCCTCATGGATGTTCGGCGACGCGTGAGGAGACCCGGCCAAGCGTCATGACCAAGAAATTCGACAAGTCGGAGCGCGTCGACCTCTCGGACGAGCAGGTCCACTGGGACCTCGGCTCCTCGCAGTCGTATGGGGAGTACTTGAAGCTCGGCCGGTTGCTCGAGGCCCAGAAGCCGCTCACGAGAGAGCACGACGAGATGATGTTCATCATCATCCACCAGGTCTCCGAGCTGTGGATGCGCCTGTTCCTGCACGAGCTCGCCGGCGTGCTCGACTGCGTGCGGCGCGACAACGTCGGCCCCTCGTTCAAGATGCTCGAGCGCATCTCACGAGTGCAGACGCAGCTCACCGCGGCGTGGGACGTGCTCTCGACGATGACGCCCGCGGATTACTCGGCCTTTCGCAACTCGCTCGGGCGCTCCTCCGGCTTCCAGTCGGTTCAGTACCGGCTGCTCGAGTTCACGATCGGCAACAAGAACGCGGACACGATCGCCGTGCACCGGAGGGAATCGGAGGCGTACGCGGCGTTGAAGCGGGCGCTCGAGGCGCCGTCGCTCTACGATGAGATCCTCGCGCTTCTCAGCCGCCGCGGCTACGGCATACCGGAGGACTATCTCGCTCGCGACTTCAGCCAGCCCTATCGTGCGAGCAAGCAGGTGGCGGGCGCGTGGCTCGCCGTCTACCACAACACCGAGGAGGACTGGGACCTCTACGAGCTCGCCGAGCGCCTGATCGACATGGACCACAAGTTCCAGCTCTGGCGCTTCGCACACCTGAAGACCGTGGAGCGCATCATCGGCTACAAGCGCGGAACGGGCGGAACGAGCGGCGTCGCCTATCTCGCCAAGGCGCTCGAGCTCAAATTCTTTCCGGAGCTGTGGCAGATCCGCACCTCCATGTAAGAGAACTGCAGGAGGAGGTCAAGGAGAGACGGCGACGTTGGAAAAGGAGACTCTGACCGACCCGGAGCAGCTCAATCCGAGGTGGTCGGGATGGCCCCCGGGGAGAACCCAAGGCGCCACGTGCCCCGCGATCGATGCGCCGATGACACCCTTGGGAGTCAGCACGATCTCGAACGGCAACGCGGTCTGCGACGGCTGGATGCGGGCGAACGCCGTATTGTCGCGGGGCACTGACTTGAAGAGACTCGCGAGCCAGGGCGTACCGTCCGATGGGGCGCGCAACATGAGCTTTGCGTCCGGGTTCAACGGTTCGCCGAGCGCGATGACTGCCTGCGGCTCGGGGGCCATGTGGACCCCCGCTTGCGATCCCCTGCGAGAGTTCCCGCCGGAACTGGACTGGGGAATCTCTGCGAGCTGAATCGTTCCGCGGACCTGGACGGTCTTCCCGGCAATGGGAACGGACAGGCTCCGGGCGCGACTATCGTCGCCCTGGCACACCCAGGAGTAGGGCCCCGGCCCGCGCAGAGCGTCCGTCTGGGGCGGAGGGGAAGCCGCGCAGCCGGAGAGGATCGCCATGGAGAAGGCCGCCAAAGAGAGAGTCGCCAAGGAGGAAAGGGCCAGCGTACGATTCATAAATACCCCCTGAGTCGGTTTTTCTTGTCGCGTGGTAGACCGTAAATTTATCCCGGGTGGAGGCCTATTGTCACTCGGACGGGCGCAAGGACGGGCTCACTCGCGGTTTCGACGCGATGCGGCGCCGGGCTTGCCAGCGCGTCACGATGCGATAGCCGAGGAGCAGCGTGAGCATCGCCACATACAGGAGCGGCTCGCGCACATCCCGCTTGACCTGCCAGTAGTAGTGCCACACGCCGAAGATGGCGGCGATGTAGATGAGCTGGTGGAGCCTCAGCCAGCGGCGCCCGAGCCTGCGCATCATCTTCTGCGTGGAGGTCACCCCGAGCGGAATGAGGATGAGGAGCGCCGTGAATCCGATCGTGATGTACGGCCGCTTGCCGATGTCCTGCAGCACCGCGTGCAGATTGAGTACCTGGTCGAGGATCAGGTAAACGAGGAAGTGCAGCGAGGCATAGAAGAGGGCGAAGAGCCCGAGCATCCGGCGCAGGCGGATGAGATGGGTGAAGCCGGTGAGCTGCCGTACCGGCGTCACGAGCAACGTAATGAGCAGGAAGTTGAGCGCGGTCTTGCCGCAAGCGTGCAGGAGCCGTGCGACGGGATCCGGACCGAGGGAAGCGCCGAGGACATTGAATGCGCCGGCGGCGAGCAGTGCGGCGGGCACGAGGCTCGCGGCGAAGACGACAGGCTTGTAGAGGAAGCGATACCGCTTGTCGACGCTCAGCATGATGAGATTGCGCGGGCGGGCAAGCGGCGAGCGTGTCGCGTACGGCCGGGCGCGGGCCTCGGCTCCTAGAAGTACCGGTGCAGGTCCATGCCCCGATACAGATTGGCGACCTCGTTCTGGTAGCCGTTGAACATGAGCGTCGGCTGGCGCGCGAACCAACCGCCCCCGATGACGCGCTCCGTGGCCTGGCTCCAGCGCGGATGGGGCACGTTCGGGTTCACGTTGGCGTAGAACCCGTACTCGTCCGGGGCGGCAATGTTCCAGGTGTTGCGCGGCTGCTGCTCCGTGAACGCGATCTTCACGATCGACTTGATCCCCTTGAAGCCGTACTTCCATGGCACGATGAGGCGCAGCGGCGCCCCGTCCTGGTTCGGTAGAACTTCCCCGTAGAGGCCGACGACCAGGATCGTGAGGGGATGCATGGCTTCATCCATCCGCAAGCCCTCGACATAAGGCCACGGAAGGATCGAATCCCGCTCTCCCGGCATCTGCTGCGGGTCGAACAGCGTCGTGAACTCCACGTACTTCGCCCGGGAAGTGGGCTTGAATCGGCGTAGCAGCGCGCCGAGCTCGAAACCGACCCACGGTATGACCATGGACCACGCCTCGACACAGCGGAAGCGGTAGATCCGCTCCTCGAGGGGCTGGGTCTTGAGGATGTCGTCGAGATGGTACGTCCCGGTAATTTCCGCCTCACCGGCGAGGGTGAGGCTCCAGGGATGTGGACGCAGGGTGTAGGCGTTTGCCTTCGGGTCCGACTTGTCCGTGCCGAACTCGTAGAAGTTGTTGTAGCCCGTGATGTCCTCGTAGGGCGTCGGCTTGAGGCTGACCGAGTACGGGCGGTCGAGCGTGTACTTGAGCGGCTTGAGGGAGGAGGCGGGAGGCGTATCCGCCCGAGCCTCGGGCAACGCGGCCGCTGCGCCGCCTGCGAGGGCTCCGGCGAGCAGCGCGCGGCGGCTCATGAATACCTCGCGCGATGTGATCTGCGAAGGCGCAATGCCACCCGGCAGCTTGGTCATGGGCATCCTCTCGAGCAGTCCCGCCGCTCAACTCTACGGCTCGCGGCAGCGGGGTAAGTTCCTGACCGTAGCCGCAAAATATAACTCGGGGCGGCGGGGCATTACAGAGCGCCCCGTCTCGATCGCGCACTCCGTCCGGCCGCACACTCCGTTCGGGCCGCGAACTCCGTCCCGGTCGAACGCCCGCGCTCCACCTTGCGGACCTACCTCCACCGTGCGGACGGAATGCCGGCGAGCGCGGCAAGACGGCGCGCGGCGCTGGAGCCGCAGACCAGCAGCGGCTCATCGGCCTTGCGCAGATGGTCGAGGTCGGCGGCTTCGTTCGCATACGCCGCGGTCCTCAGCCCTGGGTACCGGCCGGCAAGCTCGGCGAAGCAACGCGTCTTCTCGGCGCCTCGGCGGTTGGGCGTCGCGAGCGCACCGTCGAGGCGATCGCCTGTCCAGCGAAGACCGGTGCAGAGCGTCTCATCGAATTGCAGCCGACTCCCGATCGCGGGCGCATAGAGGTCGACGGCCGCGGTGAGCAGGACGAGCACATCGCCGGAGCGACGATGGGCCTCGATGGCACGGAGCGCATCGGCCCGCACGCCGCGCTCGAGGAGCCGCTGCACGAACTGCGCCGTCCAGGCCGCGAGCTCCTCGCGAGTGCGGCCGCGAAGCGTCGCCTTGAGCAGCCGTGCCTTGAGCTCTCCGCTGTCGATCCGCCCGAGCCCGAACGCGAGCAGCGCCGGTACGGCGCGCATCAGCCGCAGCAGCTGCCAGGGGCGTCTCTCGAGCAGCCCGGCGATGTAGGGCACGAGCGTGTCGTGGCGCGTGATCGTGCCATCGAGGTCGAAGACGACGAGCCGAGCCACCGTGAGCCGTGACCGACGTGAGCAAATCGAGCGAGCGGGAGGGGAGACCTGCCTGCGGCGCCGGATCTTCAGGCGGCTCGGTTTGTCGCGGCAAGCTGCCGGAGCACATATTGCAAGATGCCGCCGTGGCGGAAGTACTCGTGCTCCTTCGGCGTGTCGATGCGGACCCGAGCCTTGAACTGCACCGGCGCGCCGCTTGCCGGGGTTGCCTTCACCGTGACTTGACCGTCGCCCGCGCCGCCCAAGATCACATCGAAAAGCTCCCGTCCCGTAAGGCCCAGACTTTGAGCATTCTCGCCGGGCAGGAACTGCAGGGGCAGCACGCCCATGCCGATGAGGTTCGATCGGTGGATGCGCTCGAAGCTCTCGGCGATGACCGCCTGGACGCCGAGCAGCAAGGTACCCTTCGCCGCCCAGTCGCGCGAGGAGCCCGTCCCATACTCCCGACCGGCCAGGACGAGCAGCGGTGTTCTCTCAGCCTTGTAGCGCATGGCAGCGTCGTAGATGGACAGCGTGTCGCCGCTTGGGACGTGGAGCGTGACGCCGCCCTCCGTGCCCGGAACAAGCAGATTGCGAAGGCGGATGTTCGCGAACGTGCCCCGCACCATCACTTCGTGGTTGCCACGGCGAGCGCCGTAGGAGTTGAAGTCGGCGGGCTGCACTCCTTGCTCGATGAGGTACTTCGCCGCGGGACTGCCCTTGGCAATGTTGCCGGCGGGCGAGATGTGGTCCGTCGTGACCGAGTCCCCGAGCACGGCGAGCGCTCTGGCGCCGCGGATGTCGTGCGCCGCGGGAAGCGTCATGGTCATCCCGTCGAAGTACGGAGGATTCTTCACATAGGTCGAATGGTCGTCCCACCGGTAGAGATTGCCTTCCGGCACGCGGATGCCGGCCCAGCTGCGATCGCCGTCGAACACGCTGCGATAGCTCGCGCGGAACATCTCGGAGTCGATCGAGCGCAGCACCGTCTCTTGCACGTCCTGCGGACTCGGCCAGATGTCCTTCAAATAGACCGGCCGACCGTCGCGGCCCGTGCCGAGCGGGTCGTTCGCGAGGTCGACATCCATCGATCCTGCCAGCGCGTAGGCCACGACGAGCGGAGGCGATGCGAGATAGTTCATCCGCACCTCGGGATGCACCCGTCCCTCGAAGTTGCGGTTGCCCGAGAGCACTGCGCAGCCGATCAGATCCCCGGCCTTGACCGCCTGGGAGATCTCGGGCCGCAGCGGGCCGGAGTTGCCGATGCAATTGTGAACGCACACGGCTCCTGCAACGAACGCGCGCAACGACGGCACGGCAAGGTCGAACACGGCGCGCCTGCCCGCGGGGCGCCGGTCGATGACTTGGAGCGTGAAGGTCGGCAGGATCAATGAATCCTTCTCGACACAGTATGGCTTGGGCCGGCCGGTCGAACGGGGCTCGAGGGCGGCGAACCAGTCACGCACTCCCATCTGCCTGAAGAGCTCGACGGGTGAGGGGAAATCACAGCTCTCGCGATGCAGGGGCTTGAAGCACGATCCGTCGGCAAGGGGCAGACGGTCGAACCGGTCCTGTCCTGCGAGGTCGGCGGCCGCCAAGGTGCGGGCCTTGCGGAACGTGAAGTCGTAGTGCGTCCGGTGAAGCTCATCCAGGCGGTCCGCCATCCAAAGTCGTTGCCGGTTGATCGTGTCGATCGTGCGCCAATAGACGGCGGCTGCGCTCGCGCGC
>JASHTA010000079.1 GCA_030040795.1 Gammaproteobacteria bacterium
TCGACGAGCGCCCGAAGCCCATCGCGCTCCGCGGCCGATAGCGCAATCCGCAGCGAGCCGAGATTGTCCTCGAGGTGCGCGCGAGTCTTCATGCCGGGGATCGGCAGGATGTCCTCGCCTTGCGCCAGCACCCAGGCGAGGGCGAGCTGGGCCGGCGTGCATCCCTTGCGCGCCGCGAGCTCCCGCAACCCCTGCGCGATGCGAGCGTTGTGGCCGGCATTGGCATCATGAAATCGGGGCATGTTGCGCCGAGCGTCCTCGGGGGGCAGGTCCTCGAGGCTGCGGAAGTTCCCGGCGAGGAAGCCGCGTCCGAGAGGGCTGTACGCGACGAGGGCGGCGCCGAGCTCGCGGCAGGCCGCAAGCAGGCCCGCCTCGGGGTCGCGCGTCCAAGGCGAGTACTCGCTCTGCACGGCGGCGACGGGGTGTACCGCGCAGGCGCGGCGCAGCGTCTCGACACTGCACTCCGACAGCCCGATGTAGCGAATCTTTCCCTCGCGAACGAGATCGGCGAGCGTGCCGACCGATTCCTCGATCGGCACCGTGCGGTCGATGCGGTGCAAGTAGTAAAGATCGATGTGGTCCGTACCGAGCCGCTCGAGGCTCTGCGCGACCGCTGTGCGGAGGGAGGCGGGGCGATTGTCGATGACGAGCGTGCCGTCCGGCGTTCGGGTGATGCCGAACTTCGAGGCGAGGAAGACGCCGCTACGCCGATCCCGGATCGTCTCCCCGACGAAGCGCTCGTTGGCGCCGAGCTGGTAGCTCGAGGCCGTGTCGAGGTGGTTGACGCCGCGATCGATGGCCTCGAGCAGGGTCGCGCGGGCCTCGGCATCGTTGCGCGTGCCGTACCAGCCGACGAGACCCATGCAGCCGAATCCGAGGGCCGAGAGCCGTTCGCCCGTCCTGCCGAGAGGCCGTGTCTGCATACCGCGGAAGCTTAGCCAACCGCGACGCGCTTGTCAGGACAAGGGGGGCGCCGATAGCATCTGCTCCGGCATTCCTCGCCTCATCGGGTCGGCGCACATGATCATCGATTGCCACGGTCACTACACCACCGCGCCGAAGGCGCTGCAGGCCTATCGCGACAGCCAGATCGCAGGCCTCAAGGACCCCTCCCTCGTCCCTCAGCCGGCGCGGCTCGCCATCAGCGACGATGAGATCCGCGAGAGCCTGGAGAACGCGCAGCTGAAGCTCCAGCGCGCTCGCGGCACCGATGTCACGATCTTCTCGCCGCGAGCCTCGGCGATGGCCCACCACATCGGCAACGAGACGACGAGCCGGCACTGGTCGCAGGCCTGCAACGATCTCATTCACCGGGTCTGCACGCTCTATCCGAGCAATTTCGTCGGCGTCTGCCAGCTGCCTCAGTCGCCCGGCGTGCCGCCCGAGCGGAGCGCGGGCGAGCTCGAGCGCTGTGTCAAGGAGCTCGGCTTCGTCGGTTGCAATCTCAATCCCGATCCCTCCGGAGGCAACTGGACCGCACCGCCGCTCACCGACCGGCACTGGTATCCGCTCTACGAGAAGATGGTGGAGCTCGAGGTGCCGGCCATGGTGCACGTCAGCTCCTCTTGCAATCCCAACTTTCACGCGACGGGCGCGCACTACCTCAACGCCGATACGACGGCTTTCATGCAGTTCCTCACGAGCGATCTCTTCAAGGACTTCCCGACGCTCAAGTTCGTCATTCCGCACGGGGGCGGCGCCGTGCCCTACCACTGGGGCCGCTATCGCGGGCTCGCGCAGGACATGAAGCGCCCGCCGCTCGAGGAGCTGCTGCTCGGCAACGTGTTCTTCGACACCTGCGTGTACCACCAGCCCGGCATCGAGCTGCTCCTCAAGGTGATTCCCATCGACAACATCATCTTCGGCTCCGAGATGGTGGGTGCCGTACGAGGCATCGACCCGCGGACCGGCCAGTACTACGACGACACGAAGCGCTACATCGATGCACTCCCGCTCGGTGAGGCGGAGCGCCAGAAGCTCTTCGAGGGCAACGCGCTGAAGGTGTATCCGCGGCTCAAGTCGCGGCTGGCGGCCGCTTGAGCGCCGTGCTGCCGCAGCCCGAGCCCGGCCTCACGGTCGAGAAGCTGATCGCGCGCGCCACCGCGCTGCGTCCGCTGCTCTACGAGCAGCAGGAGGAGAACGATCGCCGCGGCTACTACTCCGAGGCGATTCACGAGGAGCTGCGGCGCGGAGGCTTCTATCGCATCCTGCAGCCGAAGATGTTCGGAGGGTACGAGTTCGGGCTCGAGACCTACGTCCGGGTCGTCATGGAGCTCTCGCACGGGCATCCGGCGTCGGGTTGGTGCTTCACGCTTGCCGCGTCCCACGGGCTTGTCCTGGCGGCGCACTGGCCGGAGCAGGCACAGCGCGAGCTGTTCGGTCCCGAGGGGGACTTCCGCTGTGCGATGACCGCCGGTCCGGCGGGATCCTACAAGCGCGTCGCGGGCGGGCACGTGACGAGCGGCGTGCATGCCTTCGCCTCCGGCATCCCGGTCTCCACTCACTTCATGGGCGCCGGCGTACTGCACCGGGACGGCGGGCCGCCGCAGACCGTCTACTTCGTCGTGCCCCGAGAGCGGATCAGCATAGTGCCCGACTGGGGCGGCGAGCTCAGCCTGGGCATGCAGGGCAGCGGCTCGAACAGCGTCAAGCTCACCGACGTATTCATTCCGGACCATCACATCGTCCCGGCGAACGTCATGCTCTCCTCCGAGCACCTGCCCGAGGGCACGCACGGCACGCGCCTGCACGGCAATCCCATGTATCTCGGCATTCTCGCGGGCTGGTTCAGCTGCGAGTTCGGCGGCATCTTCACGGGGACGGCGCGCGCGGCCATCGACGAGTTCGAGCAGCTCCTGCGAACCAAGCCGCAAACGTTCAATCCGCAGGTCATGCGCGCGCACGATCCCAACCATCAAATCACGCTCGGAGAAGCCGCGACCCGGGCCGACGCCGCCGAGGCGCTCACCCTCGCGGCGACGCGCCTTCAGATGGAGCTCTGCGACCGCTGGGCCCGCGAGGGCAAGCCCATTACCGCGGCCGACACGCTGCGGGTGTGGAGCATCTCCCGGGAAGGTTGCCGCGCCGCGTGCGACGCGGTCGAGATGCTGTTCCGAGCCGCCGGCGCATCGGTCAGCAAGCGCGGACAGCGGCTGCAGCGGTACTTCCGCGACGTACAGATGTACCGCGTCCACATTCAGTCGCAGCCGTTGTTTCCTCAGATGCGCGGCCAGTCGCAGCTCGGCCTGCTGCAGCTCGGGCCTCCGTTCGGGCCCTGATGCGGCGGCTCGCCTCGCAGCTGTGGTTCCAGGTGCTCCTCGCCACGGCGCTCGGGGTCGTGCTCGGGATCTACTGGCCGTCCGCAGGCGCGCGCATGAAGCCGCTCGGGGACGCCTTCATCGCGCTCATCCGCATGATCGTCGCCCCCGTGATCTTCTGCACCGTCGTGCACGGTATCGCCGGCATGCGCGACATGAGGAAAGTGGGTCGCGTCGCGGTGAAGTCGCTCGTCTATTTCGAGCTGATCACCACGGCCGCCTTGCTCGTGGCGCTCATCGCCGTGAACCTGTCGCAGCCCGGCGCCGGCATGAACGTCGATGCGCATGCGATCGACACCCGGGCGATCGGCGAGTACACGAGCCAGGCTCGCGAGCAGGGCATCGCGCCGTTTCTGCTCGGCATCATCCCGACGACGTTCGTCGGCGCTTTCGCGCGGCCGGAAGTGCTGCCGACGCTGTTCGTGTCGATCCTGTTCGCGGTCGCCGTCTCGGGTCTGGGCGCCCGCGGCGAGGTCATCACCGATCTGATCGGCGCCCTCTCGCAAGTTTTCTTCCGCATCGTCGGGTTCATCATGTGGGTCGCGCCGATCGGCGCGTTCGGCGCGATGGCGTTCACCGTCGGCCGCTTCGGCGCCGGCTCGCTGCTATCGCTCGCCAAGCTGCTCCTCGAGTTCTATCTCGTCTCGCTCGCCTTCGTGCTGATCGTCTTCGGAGCCGTGGCCTACTGGGCGGGCGTGAGCCTGTTGCGCCTGCTCGCGTACATCCGCGACGAGATCGTGATCGTCGCCGCGACTACGTCCACCGAGACCGTGCTGCCGAGGCTCATGGAGAAGCTGCGCGCGCTCGGGTGTGAGGAATCCGTCGTAGGCCTCGTCGTTCCGGCCGGCTACTCGTTCAATCTGGACGGCACCTGCCTGTACTTGACCACGGCCGTCGTGTTCCTCGCGCAGGCGACGAACACGCACCTCGGACTCGCCCAGCAGCTCGCGGTCATCGCGGTGCTGCTGCTCACCTCGAAAGGCGCGGCGGGCGTGGCCGGGGCTGCGTTCGTCGTGCTGGCCGCGACCCTCGGCTCGCTCGGCACGGTGCCGGTCGCGAGCATCGCGCTGATCCTCGGCATCCATCGCCTGATGGCCGAGGCGCTGACGTTCGTGAATCTCGTCGGCAACAGCCTCGCGACGATCGTCGTCGCGAAATGGGAGAACGCGGTGGACTATTCGCTGCTCTCGGCGCAGATCGGGCGGAGCGGCGCGCGACAGCCGGTCAGAGAATCGCGTCCCGTCCGGAGGTGATGAGGGCGCACGTGCAGCCGGTCTCGCTCCACACGCGTCGATCCACGGTACCCGGTTGCGCGCAGTTGTAGTCGCCGGCGCGGAGCTTCCGGTCATTGATCCACAGCTCCCCGTGAAGCAAGTGCAGCTCCTCGACTCCCGCATGCCTGTGAGGCGGGTAGTGCGTTCCCGGCGCAAGGCGCACCAGCATGCTCACGCGGTCCCGCGCGGCATCCGTCGCGAGCAGCTTGCAGAGGATTCCCGGCGCCACCTCCTCCCATTCGGGCTTCAGGCGGGGCTCCGCCGGTGACAGCAAGGGCTCTCCGCCCGTCTCCGCTGCAATCCGGCGAGCGAGGCGCTCCCAGAGCCCCTGCGACGGACGCAATACGTCGGTCGGCCAGGAAGTCAACATGTCGACGATCGGGCGGAGCGTCTCGATCTCGCGCCGACACTCCGCGCAATCGCGGAGATGGGTTTCCACGGCGGCAGCCTCGCTCGCAGGCAGGGCGTGCAGGGCGTAGAGCGACGCCGCTTCCGCGTGCTCGCAACGGGTTTCGGGCGGCGAGCTCACAGGTTTATCGCCTTCCCGAGCGCTTGTCGCAGCTTCTCCAGCGCAGCGCGGATTCGCGTCTTGATCGTACCCAGCGGTTGATTGAGCCGTCCTGCCGTCTCGGCGTACGTCAGCTCCGAGAAGTAAGCGGTCTCGATCGCCAGCCGCTCATCCGGTGTGAGGACGGACAACGCACGATGCAGGAGGCGGGCCTGCGCGAGGCGATCGAAGCCTTCCTCGGAGCCGTTTGCGGCCACGACCGGCGAGGAATCGCCTGGCTCGGGGTTCACGCGCTTTTTTCGCGTCTCGAATCTCAGCCGGTCGATCGCCCTCGAGCGCGCTTGATTCAGGATCCATCCGATGACCGATCCGCCGGCGGCGGCGTCGTACCGCGACGCTCGGCGCCAGACATCATGGAACACATCCAGTGTCAATTCTTCCGCCAGCTGGCGATTGCGAATGATGCGCATGATCAGCGTGAAGACGACACGATGCGTTCTGTCGTACAGCTCGCGAAGGGCTCGCTGGTCGCCCGTGGCGATGGAGCGCACGAGCGCCACCCAGTCTTCTTCGGAGACACGGGTCTTGCCCTCGCCGCGATAGAGCAGGTACGCGAGAGTTCCGGCCGCGGGATCATGCCGGCCCTCGTTTGTTCTCGGGTTCGAGTTCACCCGCGGGCATCATGCCTTCGGTGCTGGCCGCTGGCAACACGCTGCCGCCCGCCACGTCGCCATCCTCGCGCTCAAGCTCCCATGCCGCGAAGCAGCGCGGGTGGACGTGATAGTTTCCCAGGCTGGAAGCGCCATTCCAGGCGAACTGCAGCTCGAATTCCACCTCGTTGCGTCCGATGGGCTGATCGCAGATCGTGCAGTGAGCGCCGATTCCGGGGCCTCCCCACATTTGCTCGGGAGGTCGATCGGGCAGCTTTCCGGCTCGGATCGCATCGCGAGCGGTCTTGCGCAGGGCGTCCTCGTTGCTCATCGGCCGGAATCTCCAAAGGTCGGCGCTCGGATCGGTCGCCATGCGAGTAAGACGACAATCCCGAGGTTTTGGATTTATGTACCGTTTCGCGCGCAGAGCGTAAGGTAAGCAGCATGTCCGAATCCGAGATCCCCCAGGTGCGGAGCGTGACCCGGACGGAGGAGCGCATCCTGGCCTCCGACGTGTTCCAGGCGCGCAGCCGCGCGCTTGCGCCGCGCAATGGCTCAGGCGTACACCGCGAGCCGGAGCGGACCGTCCCGATCTACCATCGCTGTGACGTGCTGGTCGTCGGCGGGGGACCCTCGGGGTGTGCCGCAGCCTTTGCCGCCGCACGGATGGGCGCCGATGTGGTCCTGCTCGAGCGCTACAACCATCTCGGTGGGCTCTCCACGGGCGGCCTGGTCATCTGGATCGACCGAATGACGGATTGGGACGGCCGCCAGGTGATCCGGGGCTTCGCCGACGAGCTTTTCGCCCGGTTCCCGAAAGAGGCGGTCGCAGGTCCGGAGCCCAGCGAGTGGGGATCGCGCGACCCCGTGCGGGCGGCCTATTGGCGGCAACGCACTGCGGCGTTTCACGGCATCGTCACGTGGTCTCCCACGATCGACCCGGAGCGGTTGAAATGCCTGTCGCAGGAGCTGCTGATCCAGGCGGGTGTGCGTCTGGTCTTTCACGGCTGGGCCGCAGCGCCGATCGTCGAGGAGGGGCGCCTCACCGGCGCGCTGTTCGAGAGCAAGACCGGCCGCCAGGCGTTGATGGCGGAAGTGGTCGTTGATGCGACCGGCGACGGCGATCTGTTTGCGCGCGCGGGCGCGGAGTTCGACACGGACATCGAGGAGGGCGACGTACACCACAGCATGAACACCGCCTTCACGATCGGCGGGGTGGACATGAGCCGCTGGCTCGAGTTTCGCGGCGGCGAGCCGGATCAGTTCGCGGCCTTCATGCAGCTCGGGCGCGAGAAGCTCGGGTTCTTCCAGCCGCCGTACGTCTCGTGGCGCAACGACATCGCCCTGTTCCTCGGGCCGCGCCAGTCGGGGCTGTCCGCGGTGGACGTGGACGACATGACGGAAGTGGAGATCCGCTCGCACCGCTTCATGTCCGAGCACTGCGACTTCTTCCGCGCCCATGCGCCGGGCTTCGAGCACGCCTACATGCTGCAGAGCGCGCCGCAGCTCGGCGTGCGGCATACGCGCCGGCTCGCCGGGGTGAGCCGCGTCGAGCGCAGCCAGTGGAGCGCCGGCATTGCGCTTGCCGACGAGGTGGGCGTGAGCCCGTCGGTCTCCCCGAAATTTCCCGTCATCTCGGTGCCCTACGGCGCGCTCGTGCCGAAGAGGCTCGACGGACTGCTCGCGTGCGGCAGACACGTCTCGTGCGATGCGAACTCGCACGGCTTCCTGCGCGAGATTCCCCAGTGCTGGCTCACCGGCCAGGCGGCCGGCGCGGCCGCGGCGCTTGCGGCCAATGCGGGAGTGCAACCGCGCGCCGTGGACATTGCCGAGCTGCAGCGGGCGCTTCGCGCACAGCATGTCTACTTGCGGGAAGGGGCGGCGGAGACGGCCGCTCCCGCCCAGGCGGGGTAGGAGCGCGCGGGCAGGCCGGGCGCGCGCAGGCGGGCAGCGAGCCCGGCGGGACTACTTGTACTCGAGCCCGAGCGCCTTCAGCTTCTCGCGCATCTCGTACAGATCGAGCCCGAGCTCGCCCGCCGCCAAGCGCTTGCGCTTGACTTCCTCGCTGTCCACACGCTTCTTGGCCGCCTGAGCGACGGTGCCGGCATCCTCGCGCCGCACGGCGACGACACCGTCGTCGTCGGCCACGATCACGTCGCCGGGCTCGATCCGCTGGCCGGCGCAGAGGAGGGGTACGTTCACCGAGCCGAGGCTCGCCTTGACCGTCCCCTGGGCCCAGATCGCCTTGCTCCAGACGGGAAACTTCATCTCCTTGAGCGTCGCGACATCGCGCACGCCGGCATCGATGATGAGACCGCGGACGCCGTGCGCTTGAAGAGATGTCGCAAGCAAGTCGCCGAAGTACCCGTCGTTGCAGGGAGAGCTCGGCGCGATCACGAGCACATCGCCCGGCCGGCACACCTCGACGGCGACGTGGATCATCCAGTTGTCGCCGGGAGTCACGAGCACGGTCACGGCCGAGCCGGAGAGCGAGGCGCCCGGATAGATCGGCCGCATGTACTCCGCGAGAAGCCCGGTGCGCCCTTGAGCCTCGTGGACCGTGGCGACGCCGTAACTGCCCAGCGCCGAAATGACGGCGGAGTCCGCCCGCGCAATCTCGCGCACTACGACATGCTTGCTAATGGGAGTGCTCCTCGCGTGGCTCGCGAATGACTCGCGCCATCATAGCGACTGGCGCAGACCGGGGCCAAGCGCCGGTCGGGCGCCCGTCAGGCGCCGGTCAGGCGCCGGTCAGACGCCGGTCAGGCGCCGGCCTTCGCCTTGGATTTTTTGCCTTTGGCCGTCTTGGCGGCCGCGGGCTTCGCGAGCAGCCCCTCGAGCGGCTGGAACAGCGAGTCGTACCGGTAGCCGAGCAGCCCGATCTCCCAGCCGCCGAATCGCGCATTGAGCTTCTGGGCCTCACCCTGCGTCGCTTTCGAGCTCGACTGGGCGCTGATCGTGATGTAGCGGCTGTTGCCGTCCTGGCGGCCGGACACGTCGATCGTGAGCCCATCGAAGGTCTCGAAAGTGGCGTGAACGGGGTTCGTGCCCGCACCTCCGGCCTTGCGGACATCGTCGAGCGTCAGAGAGGAGAGGGCGTCCGCCACGGCATTGGGGGCCGTGACGCTCGAGAGCTGCCGGCCCTTCGGCAGATCGGGCACGGTGAAGTCGAGCTGCTTCGGCGAGTCGCGCATCACCCGGTAAGTCGGGCCCGAGGCCGGCTGAACCCGCACGGCCTCGACACGCGTTTCCGGCAAATCGATGACGCTGTCGTCGATCCAGCGGCGCGGGTCGGCCTCGGGAATGATTTGCGGCGAGGCGAGAAGGCTCTGCTTGGCCTTGGCGAGGCGGACGTAGCTCGATTGCATGCCGGAGGGCTTGCCGATGATGAGGCTCACCGTCTTGCCCGGCTCGACCAGATCGATGAGCGTGCCGGCCGACTGCGGCGAGGTCACGTCGTTGACCCCGAGCTGCGCATAGTTCGCCGGATCGCTCGTTTTCTCCTCGACGATCTTCAGATTCGCGAGGTCGAGCAGAAGCTTGCGCACGCGGCTCGAGTCGGCGGGGAATCCGCGCTCGCCGATGATCCAGTCGGTCGCGCCCTTCGTGAGGGTCGTCCGACTGCCATCTCCCTTGCGGATCCGCACCTCCGTGATGCCGTTGATCGAGCTTTGAAGATCCGGAAGAACGAGAGTGCCCGCCTCCGAGGGAGCGCTGGAGGGCTTGCGCGAGGTCACCCACAGCGCGAGCGCGATCACCACCACTCCGGCGGTGAGGAGCGCAGCGAGGCCGCGTGAGGTCAGCCGCATCATCGGGACGCACCTGCGGGCGGAGCGTGTGCCGAGACTTGCGGCCTCGAGGGGACGGCCAGCCTGCGCCGGCGGCGCCACGCGATCAGAAGCGCGATGACGGCGAACACCGCCGGCACGACGATGATGTTGAGGATCTTCAGCACGTTGCCGAGGTGGTCGATGTCCTCATCGAGGCTCAGCTGCACCGCCCGAAGCTGCTTGCGGATGCGCAGCCGGTCTTGCTGGAATTGTTCGAGCTGCTGCTCCTGCTGCGGCGTCAGGATCAACGCGGTCTTGTCGTTGCGCTGGGACTGCAGCGCCGTGAGCTTGTCCTCGGTCTGATGCAGCGCCGTCTCGAGCTCCTGCTCCTTCGCACGATAGCGCTCATCGGCTGCCGCGCGCAGCCGCTCGACCCGCGTGAACGGCCGTGTGAATGCCGCCCGGCCGCGCACGCTGATCAAATCGTCGCTGCCGCTCAGATTGTCGAGCGCATTGGACACAAAGTCGCCGTTGCTCGCCCACGGCTGCACGAGGCGCTGTCCGAGCAGGTCTTGCTCGTGCACCCACAGAAAATCCGCCAGCATGTCCGAATCGGCGACCACGACGAGATTGAGCGGCTTCACCGAGGCCTTGAGGGCCGGCTCACCGGGGATCGGCTTGACTCCGGCGGGCGGTCCTTGCGGGTAGGCGGACTTCACCATGCCCGTCACGCGTGCGGCGATCGTGTAGCGCCGTCCCGTCGGGTGAAAGCCGTCCTCGAGCGTCGAGGGATCGGAGAGCATGACGAACCGGCTCGCGGGGATCGGCGCCGAATCGGCGCTCGTCTGCATCAGCGGCTCGAATTTGACCGCCGCTCCCTTCTTCGGCTGAAGGAAGCCTGCCGTGGCCACATTGATGCTGGAAAGACCCGAGGTGATCACGTCCGTCGGATTGAGCGACGAGCGATCGAGCCCCAGCACGCCGAGATGGCGCACGGGCGCTTCGCCTTGGCGCATGGTGACGTCGAGCGCATGCTCGGCGTCGCCGATGACCTCCTTCGGATCGAAGTCCACGCCCCACGCGGAGAGCAGAGGCTCGAGGTGCGAGGAGCGGTCTGCGGTGAGGGCGGCGACGGGGTTCGCGGGATCGGCGCCCGACGCGTCCTGCTCCGCGAGGGGATCGACGAACGCGAGGATGCGGCCGCCGCGCAGCGCGTACTGGTCGATCGCGTAGAGCGCCGCAGGCGGGAGCTGCTTCGGGTGCACCAGAACGAGTACGCGGATCGCCGGGTCGATACGGGTGAGGTTGCTGTCGAGCACTTGCACCTTGAACAACTGCTGGGCCTCGTCAAATACGACCCAGGGGTTGCGTGCTTGCTCCGTCGCCGGATCGAAGCCGCCCTGCATGGGCAGACTCGACAGCCAGCCGATCTCGGGCTTCTCCGGCGTCGCGAGCTGATAGACGAGCTTCATCACGTCGTATTCGAGGAACTGCTCCTTGCTCGGATCGAAGAACGCGATCGCCGCGTGTCCGTCGGTCGAGTTGGTGCCCGCGAGGCCGAAGTAGAGGGATTGTCCCGCTGACCCGACCGGCACGGCGCGCACTCCGAGGTCCGACGCCCGGTCCTCGTCGTCCGAGTAGGGTTGCGGGTCGATGATGTGCAGCTGCAGCTTGCCGTTCGCGCGGTCGGCGAGCTCCTCGGGCAGATCCTGCACGCGGCCCGCGTAGGTCTTGATCTGCGGATACTGATCCGCCGCGGCGGAGCTGAAATAGAAGTACAGATTGATGGGCTCCTTCAGGTTTTTGAGGATCCTGTCGGTTCCCGGCGCGGTGGTGTACAGGTGGTTCTGGGTGAGGTCGATCCGCCAGCCGCGCACGGCGCAATTGAGGAGAATCGTGATCCCGGCGAAGAGCAGGGCGAGCGCGATCAGCGCTCCACCCCCCATGGTCAGTCTTTTGTTCATGGCGGTTCCGTGCTACTCGGCCTTGCGTACATCGAGCACGACGGCCGTCGCGATGAGGAAGTACCCGATGAGCATCGCGAAATAGACGAGATCGCGCACATCGAGCACGCCTTTCTCGATCGAGTCGAAGTGCGTGAGGAACGAGAGCGAGGCGATGGCATCGACCAGCGCCTGCGGCAGCCAGGAGTGAAAGGCATCGATGACCATCGGGTACCCTGCGAGCAGCAGGATGAAGCAGCCGACGACCCCGAGGATGAAAGCAACCACCTGATTGCGCGTGAGCGCCGACATGAACGAGCCGACCGCGAGGAATCCGGCGGCGAGCAGGAAGCTGCCGACGTAGGCGGCGAAGATCGCGCCGTTGTCCGGGCTGCCGAGGTAGTTGACGGTGATCCAGAGCGGAAAGGTGAGCGCGAGCGCGATGCCCGCGAAGATCCACGCGGCGAGGAACTTGCCGACGACGGCCTGCCACAGCGTGACCGGCTGGGTCATCAGCAGCTCGATGCTGCCGCTCTTGCGCTCCTCGGCCCACAAGCGCATCGAGATCGCGGGGATGAGGAACAGGTACAGCCAGGGATGGAAGCTGAAGAAGGGATTGAGGTCCGCCTGTCCGCGCTCGTAGAAGCCGCCGAGGTAGAAGGTGAACCAGCTCGCGAGCGCGAGGAAGATCACGATGAAGATGTACGCGATCGGTGTCGCGAAATAGCTGCCGAGCTCGCGGCGCATGATGATGGCCACGTTGCGCATGGTCTCAATGCCTCTTTAGGCCGTTATGGTGCGAAACACTTCATCGAGCCGCCCGGACTCGAGATGCAGCTCCTTCAGCGCAATGCCCTGGCGGGCGGCGAGCTCGCTCACCGCCGGAAGGATTGCCGATCCGGAGCGCGGCAATGCGGTCAGACGCGACTCCCGGCCGCTCACCTCCACCTCGGCAACGCTGGGCAGCGCGGCGACCGCGGCCTGCATCGCCGCGAGGTGCTCGGGACGCTCGAGCCGGATCGACACCGCATTGTGATAGCGCGACTGGGCCGCGAGCCCCTGCGGGGAGTCGTCCGCCACGATGCGGCCGCGCGCGACGATGATCACGCGGTTGCAGACGGCGTCCACCTCCTCGAGGATGTGAGTCGAGATGACGATGATCTTGTCGCGCGCCATCTCGTTGATGAGCGCGCGGACTTCGTGCTTCTGGTTCGGGTCGAGGCCGTCCGTCGGCTCGTCGAGCAGCAGGACCGGCGGATCGTGCATGATCGCCTGGGCGAGGCCGACGCGGCGCCGAAAGCCCTTCGACAGGGTGTCGACGGTCTGCTCGAGCACCTCCTCGAGCTGCAGCCGGTCGATGACGTAGCCCAGCCGGGCCCGCCGGGCACCGGTGAGGCCCCGCAAGTCCGCGACGAATTCCAGGAAGCGCCGAACCGTCATCTCGCCGTAGGCAGGCGCGCCCTCCGGGAGGTAGCCGAGGGAGGATTTGGCCGCAAGCGCGTCCTGCTCCACATCGTGGCCACAGATGCTCGCCTTGCCCGAGGTGGGGACGATGAAGCCCGCGAGCATCCGCATCGTGGTCGTCTTGCCCGCGCCGTTTGGCCCGAGGAACCCCAGGACTTCGCCCGGCCGGACCTCGAAGCTCACATCGTCCACGGCCGTGAGGGACTCGTAGCGCTTGCAGAGATGTTCGGATTTGATCATGGGCTGGCGCTTGAGAGAACGCGGGTTGTAAAAAAGTTCCGTGCCGGGCGGCGATTCTAAGCGGTGTCGGGAGCTTGCACTACCAGGGCTGTCGCGGTGCGCGGTCCTGCATTCGCCAGTAGAGAATGACCAGAGCCCCGCCGAGGACGCCGCCGAGATGCGCGAAGTGCGCAACGCCGGACTCCGTTCCCGTCACCCCGAGGGTCAGCTCGAGCAACACGTAGAGCGTGACGAACAGCCACGCCGGGACGGGAATCGGCAGAAACAGCAGCAGCAGCTTTTGCCGGGGAAAGTACCACGCGAACGCGAACAGGAGGCCGAAGATCCCGCCGGAGGCTCCGATGGTCGCCTCGTCGAGGCCCGCGAGCCGGGTGGTGATGAGCTGAGTGATCGCCGCGGCCACTACGCAGGCGAAGTAGAACACGAGGAATCGCCGGCCGCCCCAGTACTGCTCGAGCGCGCCGCCGAATATGTAGAGCGCGAACATGTTGAAGAAGATGTGCGCGAGGCCCCCGTGCAGGAACGCGTAGGTCACGAGCTGCCAGAGGTGGAAGTCGGGCCCGAGGGGCTCCAGCGCGAGCAGGCCGATGAACTCGTTGTGCGTGAGGTACTGGAGGAGGAACACCGCGACGTTGGCGATGAGCAGGCCGCGCGTCGCAGGGGGCAGGTTGGCGAACATCGGCCGCGATCTTACCGTGAATTGCGGCGGTCGCGGACGCCGGGCGGCTTCGTGCAATAATCCCCGCCCTGCGCCGTGTCGCGCATCGCTCGACATGCCGGGCTCGAGGCCGCGCCGGCCCGCCGGCTCGGCCTCAGCGAGCCGGTGCAGCCTCACGGGGACACCCCGATGCGCACAGGGACACCCCGATGCGCGAGCTCGAATGTGAGGAGGGGCACCATGGCGAAGAGCGGTTTTTACGGGTGGAGACTGATCGCCGCGTTCTGGGTGATCGTCTTCATCAACCTCGCGTTCGCGGCTTACGGCTCGCCCGTCATGAATGCGGGCATGGCGCTGCAGCTGCATCTGTCGCGCACCCTGGCCGGCCTGCCGTATTCGCTGTACACCGTCATGTCCGCGGTGCCGTCGGTGTTGATCGCGGTCCTCGTGCGCCGCTTCGGGGTGCGGCTCACCGTCGTCCTCGGCAGCCTGCTCATCCTCATCGGCTGCGTGCTCATGGCGACCGTGGTGAATTCGGCGCTCGCCGCCGTCATCGTGTTCGGGTTCGTGATCGCGTTTGGCGTGTGCGCCGGCGGCGTGTTCGGCACCCAGCCGGGAGTCGTCCTGTGGTTCGTGCGCCGCCGCGCGCTCGCCCTATCTCTCCTCTACTCCGGCGGCGCTTTCGGGGGGCTCATCGCGGCGCCGGCCCTCAATCGGGTCATCGTGCACGCAGGCGGAAACTGGCGCGCGGGTTGGTGGCTGTACGCCGCGCTCGCAGCGCTCTCGACCGTCATCGCCGCCGTGTTCATCCGCGAGCGGCCCTCCGATCTCGGCCAGGAGCCCGACGGCGGCCCGCCGGCACGCTTCGGGGCGCGTCGCGAAAGCCGCGATGCCGGCGCTCCGGCAGTGCCCGCCGCGCCGCCACGCCCCGAGTTCATCACTCGCGAGGTCTGGCCGTTCACCGAGGTGCTGGGCTCGGGACGGTTCTGGATCATGGTGCTTGCCCTGTGCGGGGGCAGCGCGGGCTTCACGCTGTTCCTGTCGCAGGGCATGCTGCACCTGAAGGACCTGGGCTTCACGATCGCGCAGGCGGCCCTCGCAGTGAGCGTCACGACGGGCTCGGCGCTCCTCGGCAAGGCGGCGCTCGCGTTGTTCGGAGACCGCATCGATCCACGCTACATCTGGGCGATCACCGCGGCCGTGTTCGGCATCGGACTGGTGCTCGTCGTCCATCCGCGGAACATGCTCAGCGTGTACGCCTTCTCCCTGTGCTGCGGGTTCGGCTTCGGCGGGGGTCTCGTGTGCATGATGACCACGTTGAGCAACTACTACGGGACGGAGGTTTTCGCGGCCGCCGCGGGAGTCGCCGGTGCGCTCAATACCGTCATCAGCTTCATCGCCTCGGTGCTCGGGGGGGTCGTGTACGACGCGCTGGGCAGCTATGCGCCGACGTTCTATATACTCGCGGCCTGGTGTTTCGCCGGGGCGGTCGCGCTCCTGCTGGTGCGGCCGCCCATGCGCCGATCGGTGGGCGGTGAGGCCGCGGTCGCCGTGAGCGGCCGCGCGTAGTCCTTAGCGCCCCGGCGCCGCGTGGATTCTCGTTGAGCTGCGAATCAAAGGTTCCCATGGTCAAAGAAGGCGATCTCCTGTGGACACCGAGCCCCGAATGGGTCGAGCGCTCGAATCTCACGGCCTACCGGCGCTGGCTCGCCCGCACGCGCAATCTGCAGTTCGAGAGCTACGAGGAGCTCTGGCGCTGGTCGGTCGATGACCTCGACGCCTTCTGGGCGTCCATCTGGGAGTACTGCGGAATCCAGGCCTCCGTTCCCTACGAGCGGGTTCTCGGACGCCGCGAGATGCCGGGCGCGGAGTGGTTTCCCGGCGCCAAGCTCAACTACGCCGAGCACGCGCTGCGGCACGAGAGGCCGGGAGCCGACGCCGTCTACCATCTCTCGGAGCGCACGCCGCTCAGCCGCATCTCCTGGCCGGAGCTCGGCAATCGGGTGAGGGTGCTCGCGACCGAGCTGCGCAAGCTCGGCATCCGGCCCGGCGACCGGGTCGCCGCGTACTTGCCGAACATCCCGCAAGCCCTCATCGGCCTGCTCGCGACGGCGAGCATCGGCGCCATTTGGACGAGCTGCGGACCGGAGTTCGGTACGCGTGGAGTGCTCGATCGGTTCACGCAACTCGCGCCGAAGCTGCTCTTCTGCGTCGATGGCTATCAGTACGCCGCGAAACCCTTCGACCGGCGAGGAGAGCTTGCCAAGATCATCGGCGAGCTCTCCTCTCTGGAGCACGTGATCTGCGTGCCGTACCTCAACCCGGGAGATCGGGCCCCGTTCTCGACCCATACGATCTTCTGGGACGATCTGCTCGATCGTCCGCCGGTGCCGGCGGGCAAGTTCCACTTCGAGCAGGTGCCGTTTGGGCACCCGCTCTGGATCCTGTTCTCCTCCGGCACGACGGGCCTGCCGAAGGCCATCGTGCACAGCCACGGAGGGATCCTGATCGAGCAGCTGAAGGCGCTCAACTTCCAGATGGACATGCGGCCGGGGGAGCGCCTGTTCTTCTACACGACGACCGGCTGGATGATGTGGAACTTCCTCGTGAGCTGCCTT
>JASHTA010000009.1 GCA_030040795.1 Gammaproteobacteria bacterium
CAAGGGGATCCTCGAGGGCGATACCGCCCGGCAAGTGCGCCAGCTGCTGCGCGAGCGCCAGCTTCTGCCGGTCTCCGTCACCGAGGTCGCGCGCAAGGAGGCGACGCAGCAGCAGCGCACCGGAATCGTTCTCGGGCGTCGCGTCTCCACGTCGGATTTGTCCCTGCTCACCCGGCAGCTCGCGACGCTCGTCCGCGCGGGCCTGCCGCTCGAGGAGGCCCTGCTCGCCGTCTCGGAGCAAACCGAAAAGCCGCGCGTGCAGAGCATCATTCTCGGGGTACGCTCCAAGGTGATGGAGGGCCACACGCTCGCCAAGGGCTTCGCCGATTTCCCGCGGGTGTTTCCCGAGATCTACCGCGCGACCGTCGCCGCCGGCGAGCAATCGGGACACCTCGATCGGGTGCTCGAGAGGCTTGCCGACTTCACCGAGAGCCGGGAGGAGCTGCGCCAGAAGATCATCGGAGCGATGCTGTACCCCATCGCGCTCAGCGTGATGTGCTTCGGGATCGTCGCCGGGCTGCTCACGTACGTGGTGCCCAAGGTCATCACGGTCTTCGAGACGAGCCACGCGCAGCTGCCGCTCGCAACGCGCGTGCTGATCGGCGTAAGCGGCCTGCTGCGCTCGTACGGACTGCCGATGCTCGTCGTTGCGGTCGTCGTTGCGGTGCTCGTCGGGCGCTGGCTGCGCAAGCCCGCGGCGCGGCGCCGCTATCACAGGATGCTGCTCAAGCTGCCGGTCATCGGCAAGCTCGCCCGGGGCTTCAATACCGCGCGCTTCACGCGCACGTTCAGCATCCTCACCGCGAGCGCGGTGCCCGTGCTGGAGGCCCTGAGGATCGCAGGCGATGTCGTGACGAATCTGCCGATGCAGGATGCCGTCATCGAGACCTCGCAACGCGTGCGCGAAGGGGCTCCGATCGGCCGCTCGCTCGCCGCGAGCCGGCTGTTTCCGCCGATGACCATCCACCTCATCTCGAGCGGCGAAGCGAGCGGCGAGCTCGAGAGCATGCTCGATCGGGCCGCGATCAATCAGGAGCGCGAGCTCGATGGGCTGCTCGGCGCGCTCGTCGGGCTGCTCGGGCCCGCGATGATCGTGCTCATGGGAATCTTCGTCATGGGTATCGTTTTTGCCATGCTCATGCCGATATTCGATCTGGACGAGCTGATCCACTGAACCGAGAGCCCACCACGTTTCACGCTTGAGACTATGAGCGAGAAGCCCGAATCGGACGAATTCGAGGACGAAGGCGCCGACGAGCCCCCCAGCGAAGACGCCGATGTCGACCTCGACCAGGTGATCAAAGACCTCGATCTGGCCAAGCGCCGTAGCGCAAAGAGCGGCGACCCTGCCTGGCGCAGGCTCGAGAAGCTGCTCGAGGAGAAGCGTACGGCGGAGCTGACGAGCGATTTCGACGACTACGACATCGGCGATGGAGATCCCTCGTCGAGGGGCAAGCGCAAGGCGAAGCGCTGAGCGCCGCTAGGCGGCGGATCCCGGCGTAGAAAAATGCAAGCCTATGATTACACTCTGAAAAGTACCCGACCGAATTACCCATCCTGCCGCAGGGCACCTGTGCCGATACGTCATATTGGACCAATTCCAGTGCGGGGTTGCACAATACAGGGTTGAGGGCAAGAGCGCAGGAGGGGGAATGGGCAAGAGCGGAGCTTTCAGACGTGCGCTGACGCAGTTCGGCGCTTGCGTCCCCGTGGTCTGGTTCGTCCTGTCGGCCGGGGCCGCGCAGGCCCAAGGGGCGGCGGCGAACACCAATGCCTTGAAGTCCTACCACACGATGATCAATGGCATCTGCGACAAGTGCCACAACACCACGGACTGGGCCGGAGGCTTCGCCTTCGATACCTTGGATCTGAGTCATCCCGGGCGCGATCCGCAGGTCTGGGAGAAGGCCGTGACCAAGCTCACCGGCCGGCTCATGCCTCCCGCCGGACAGAAACAGCCGAGCCAGGCGGTCATCGACAGCTTCATCAACTATCTCGAGACCCAGCTCGACGACTCCGCCAAGGACCGCGGGATCGGCCATGTTCCGCTCGAGCGCCTGAGCCGCGAGGAATTCGCGGCCTCGGTGAAGGGGCTTCTCGGAGTGACCGTCGATCCCAAGCAGGTTCTGCCCACCGAGATCGAGGTCGACGGCTTCAGCAACATCGCCGGCGCTCTCAGCATCTCACCGACCTTCATGCAGCAATACCTGCTGGCGGCGCGCCACATCGCCGACACCGCCGTCGGCGAGTCGCTGCCGAAGCTGGAGACCTTCTTCTCCGGCGGCGGCGGCGGCGGCGGCGGCCAAGCCGGGCTCGGGGACCCCAACCAGTACAACCACAAGGACGGGTTTCCCCTGGGCACCCGGGGAGGCGTGAGCTTTACGCACGTCTTCCCCGCCGATGGGGAGTATCGCCTCAGCTTCCACGACGGGGACAGCCTCGACGCCGGCCTGTATCCGCGCGGCATGGAGACCCGGGCCACGATGGTCATCCTGGTCGATGACAAGGAAGTGGCCCGCCGGGAGATCGGCGGACCGGCCGACCTGGCCCTCGCCGACCGCGACGGCCCGAAGGGCCGCGCCGAAATCACCGCCGAAGTATCCAACATCCCCGTACAAATCACGGCCGGCTCGCACCGGGTGACCGTCACCTTCATCCAACGCTCCTGGGCGGAGAGCAACGAGCCGACCGGCGCCGGCAGGACTTTCGGCCTCGGCATGCCGATCATCCGGGACGGCGTCGAGATCAAGGGACCGTTCTCGCCCGACGGGCTTTCCTTGAGCGCGAGTCGCGCCAAGATCTTCGTCTGCGAGCCCAAGGACCCGTCCGAAGAGCGGCCTTGCGCCGAGCGGATCGCGCGGCATCTGGCGACCGAGGCATTCCGCCGTCCGGTGACCAGCAGCGACGTGGATTTGCTGATGAAATTCTACGATGACGGCCGCACGCAGCCGGGGGGGTTCAATTCCGGCGTCGCCGAGCTCGTCACGGCGGTCCTCGCGAGCCCGGATTTCATGTATCGCGCGCTCGCGGCCCCCACCGTTCCGGGGCAGTCGCTTCCGCTGACCGATCTGGAGCTGGCCTCGCGCCTGGCCTTCTTCCTCTGGAATCAGGGACCCGACCAGCAGCTGCTCACGCTCGCCGAGCAGAAGCAGCTCCATGACCCGAAGGTCCTGGATGCGCAGGTCGCGCGCATGCTGAAGGATCCGCGCGCCGAGTCGCTCATCTCCGACTTCGCGTTCTCGTGGCTGAACTTCAACACCTTGGATCAGGTCGAGCCGCTCGACAGGTCATACAACGCCGCGATGACGGAGAACTTCGAGACGGAAGCGCGCCTCTTCCTCCAGAGCGTGCTGCTCCAGAACCGCAACGTGAACGACCTCATCACGGCGGACTGGACGTTCGTCAACGACACGCTCGCGCGGCAGTACGGCATCCCGGACGTGCTCGGGCCTCAGTTCCGGCGAGTGACGCTGAAGAATCCGGACCGGTGGGGGCTGCTCGGCAAGGGCGCGTTCGAGCTCAGAACGTCGTATGCCGACCGCACCTCGCCCGTGCTGCGCGGTGAGTACATACTCGACCGACTCATGGGCAGTCCGCCCCACCCGCCGCCGCCCGGCGTCAAGATGGATCTGTCCTTCCACGAGGGCCAGCCGCCGACGACGGTGCGCGAGCGCCTCGAGGACCATCGCAGGAATCCGACGTGCAATGCGTGCCATGGGCTGATCGATCCGTTGGGCCTCGTCCTCGAGAATTTCGATGTGACCGGGCGCTGGCGCACGATCGATCCCGAAACGAAGGTGGCCATCGATCCCGTGACGGCGCTCGACAGCGGGCTCGTGCTGCGCACTCCTTCGGATCTGCGTCACTACCTCACGCGGGAGCCGGACCGGTTCCCGACGGTCGTGACCAAGCGCCTGATGATGTATGCGCTCAATCGCGAGCTCGAGTACTACGACATGCCCGAAGTCCGCAAGATCGTGCGCGATGCCGCGGCGCAGAACTATACGTTTGCTGCCCTCATCACCGGCGTCGTCAACAGCGACGAGTTCCAACGCCAGGGATCCGCCCAGAGCCCGAAGGGGGCGCAGCCCGCGACCAAGGTGGCCTCCACCTTGGGCAACGGCAGGGACAGCACGCAGCAGCGACAGGAGTAATCGGCGATGGCTAACTTTCTGACCAAGAAGCATCTTTCCCGCCGCACGTTCCTGCGCGGCAGCGGCGTCGCACTCGGGCTGCCGTTCCTCGACGCCATGGTTCCGGCCGGCACGGCTCTCGCCAAGACCGACGCCGCACCGAAGGCTCGCGCGGGGTTCTTCTACATCCCGCACGGCGCGATCATGAACAACACGATCTACGGCAAGGAGGTCGACACGTGGAGCTCCACCGGTAAGGGCGCGGACTTCAAGCTCGGCAAGACTCTGGCCTCGCTCGAGCCGTACAAGAAGTACGTCACGACGTTCGACAATCTCGAGAACCTCGCGGCGCTCGGGTCCGTGCACACGTACAACCCTGCGACCTGGCTCTCCTGCGTGCATCCGGACACTCAGGCCAAGGACGCGAGCATGTCGATCACGCTCGACCAGATCATCGCGCAGCACATCGGGCAGAAGACGGCGCTGCCGTCGCTCGAGGTCTGCTCGGAAACCACCATTCAGGTGGCCGCCTGCGGCGGTGCGGGCTGCTATTACGCCTCGACAACGTCGTATGCCGGCCCCCATCTGCCCCTGCCGATGGAGTACAACCCGCGCAAGGTATATATCGAGCTCCTGGGCGAGGGCGACACGGCTGCCGAGCGCGCGGCGTTGCTGCGCGAGAACAAGAGCCTCCTCGACATGGTCACCGACCGCGCGAAGGCGCTGGACACGACGCTCGGGCCGAGCGATCGGGCGAGGATGTCGGATTATCTCGACACCGTTCGCGAGCTCGAGCGGCGCATGGCTTTGGCCGAAACGCGCAAGCTCACGGGTATCGACGTACCGAACGCACCGCTCGGCGAGCTCGAGAATTTCGACAAGCAGGTCCGGCTCATGTTCGACCTGATCGCGCTCGCCTATCAGGCCGATCTCACGCGCGTCGTCTCGTACGTGATGGTCTCCGAAGGCACCAACCGCACCTATAACTTCGTCGGCGTGCCGGATGCCTTCCACCCGGTCAGCCATCACTCCAACGACCGCGAGCGCATTCGCAAGCTCCAGGTGATCGAGCGCTACCACATGGAGCGGTTCGCGGATTTCCTGAAGAAGATGGCCGACACCAAGGAGGGCGACGGCAGCATCCTCGATCAATCGCTGTTCCTCTACGGCTCGAACATGAGCAACAGCAACCAGCACGACAACTACCCGCTGCCGGAAGTCCTGGTCGGCGGCGCGAACGGTGCGCACGTCGGAGGCAAGAACGTGACGCCGAAGCCGCACACGCCGCTCGCGAATCTGCACCTGACGATCCTCGAGAAGTTCGGGATCCAGCAGAAGAGCTTCGGCAGCGACACCGCCATCAGCACCGGCACGATCTCCGAGGTCTGAGCTTGATCCCGGAGACTCACGCCACGCGCAGGAATGAGGGAACATGACGACCACCGACCGCAGGCGTTTCCTGCAGGCCTCTTGTAGCGGGCTCGCCGGGCTCGCCTCCGTTCCGTTCTTCGGGAGCCTCGAGGGATGCCAGCAGGCTCCGACCCGGCCGGCCGCCGAGCGGACGGCGGCCCTGCCGATCGAGAAGCTCACCGATCGGGTCGGCGTCATCACCGGCGCTCCCGGCAATGTGGTCGTGCTGTCCTCGAGCGACGGCATCCTGCTCGTCGACAGCGGCTCGGCGGAATGGGCCCCTGGCGTTCGGGCGAGCCTCGCCGGCGCCAAGGTCGCCACTCTGATCAATACCCACTACCACGCCGACCAGACCGGAGGGAATGCGCTGTTCGGCGCGGCGGGCGCCACCATCCACTCGCATGAGATCACCCGCGAGTGGCTCGCGACGGAATACTACGTGCCGAGCGAGGACCGCTGGGTGAAGGCGCTCCCGAAAGTCGCCCAGCCGACCGTGACGTTCCGCCAGAAGAGCGAGATGAAGGCGGGCGCCGAAAGCATCGAATGCGGCTATCTGCTCGAGGCGCACACTCGCGGGGACATCTACGTGTACTTCCGCGACTCGAACGTGCTCGCCGCCGGCTGCGTCTCCTCACCCGTGCGCGACCCGTCGCTCGACTGGTACGCGGGCGGCTGGATCGGCGGCCGGGCCGATGCGCTGGACGACCTCGTCAAGCTGGTCAATGACGACACGAAGATCGTGCCGGCGTACGGACCGGTCATCACGCGTGCGCAGCTCGCGGCCGAGCGCGACATGATGGCGTATCTGTACAAGCGAACGACGGACGATACGGACCACGGGCGCAGCGCCAAGGACATGCTCAATGAGGGCCTCATGAACGAGGTGAGCCAGAAGTTCAACCGCAAGTTCATGGATCCCTACAAGTTCTTTTACGATGTCAGCAAGGGCAACTGGGCCCACTACACCAATTTCGGAGGCAACATTGTTTAAGTTGACCATCCGTGCCGCGGGGGTGGCCGCGGCGGTCGGTGTGCTTTCGCTCGGCGCGGCGGGATTGTCGTACGCACAATCCGGGCCGCAGTCGCTCGTTGACCTGATCCGCTCGGGTCAGCGCGAGGCCGTGCTGGCCGCCATCACCTCACCAGCCGTCGATGTCAACGTGCCGGCTCCGGACGGCTCCACGGCGCTGCTCTGGGCGACCTACAACGTCGATCACGAGATGGTGCGCGCTCTGCTCAAGCGCGGCGCGAAGGTCAACGTCGCGAACCGCTTCGATGACTACCCGCTCACCGAGGCGGTCAAGCTGGGCGACGTCGACCTCGTGCGCATGCTGCTCGATGCGGGCGCGAATCCCGACTCGCCCAACCAGGACGGCCAGACCGCGCTGATGCTGGCCTCGAGCATCGGCTCGCTGCCGATCGCCGAGATGCTGATCAAGCGCGGCGCACATGTGAACGCCGTGGAAACGTTCCGCGGCCAGACCGCGCTCATGTGGGCGGCGGCGGAAGGCCATGCGGACGTGGTCGACCTTCTGCTCAAGCACCATGCGGATGTCAGCGTACGCGCGAAGTATGACGACTGGCCGCGCGAGATGACCTCCGAGCCGCGCGCCCAGTTCCGTGACGGCGGCGGTCTCACTGCGCTGCTCTATGCCACCCGCTCCGGCTGCTACCGCTGCACCGTCTCCATCGTCAAGGCGGGCGCGGACGTGAATGAGCCCAATCCGGACGGCATCACTCCGCTCATCAATGCGATCGACAACCGCGCCTACGATGTTGCGATGTTCCTGCTCGACAAGGGAGCGAACCCGAGCACGTGGGACATGTACGGCCGCACGCCATTCTATGTCGCCGTGGATATGCATTCTTACAGCGGGCGGAGCGGCTTCGGCAACGGCAACTTTGCCGGGTTCGGCGAGCCGCTCGCGGCTCGCCACCCGAGCAAGGCCACGGCGATGGATCTCGTCAATCGGCTGATCGCCATGGGCGTCGACGTGAACCACCAGCTGACACGCATGCGGCCCAACGGCAACGGCAGGGGACGGTTTGCCGACTACATGATGCGCGGCGGCACCACGCCGCTGATGATTGCGACGCTGAGCTATGACGATGAGATGATCAAGGTGCTGCTCGCGCATGGCGCGGCGGTCAATGTCCCGAACGTGTTCCAGATCACCCCGCTGATGGCGGCTGCCGGCATGAGCGGGTCGAGCCGCGGCGGCGTCGGCAGTGCCATCGCGGCGGGTCGCGGTTCCCGCGCTCCGGAGGATCCGCAGACTCGCGTGAACCGGACGATCGACCTGCTGCTTGGCGCCGGGGCGGACATCAACACTCGCGTCGTCAACAGCCATACCCACACCGCCAAGCTCGTCGCCTATGTGACGGGCCGCGATCACGAGGGCCAGACGGCGCTCTTCGCGGCGGCCGAGGAAGGCTGGGACAGGGTCGTCAAGAATCTGCTCGCGCACGGCGCCAACCCGGTCTTCCGCGACGACGGCGGTAAGACCGCCCTCGACTACGCCCGCAATCCCCCACGGATATTTCGTGGACCGGCCGCAGCCCGGGGCGGCGGCCAGGCGGAGCGGGCGAGCCGCGCTGCGACCGTGGCGCTTCTCGAGGCGGCGTTGACGAAGTCGAGGCTCGGCTCGGAAACGGCGCAGGCTAGATAGCGCTTCGAGCAGCCCCGCTCGGGAACAGCCCCGCTCGGGCCGCTAGAGGATCTTGCCCGGGTTCATGATGCCGTTCGGATCGACGGCCTGCTTGATCGCGTGCATCAGGGCGAGCTCCGCGGGGCTGCGCGAGTAGTGCAGGAACTCGCGCTTCAACGAGCCGATGCCGTGCTCCGCGGAGATCGAGCCGCGGCGCCGTGAGGTGATCTCGTAGACGGCGTCATCGATGTCCCGCGCCGGAACCGAGTGCCCGGACATCCGTACGGAGGCGTGAAGGTTACCGTCGGCCACGTGCCCGAAGTACACCACCTTCAGCTGCGGCCAGCGCGATGAGAGCGCGGCATCGATCTCCCTCGCCAGAGCGCCGATCTCGCCCGTCGGCACGCTCACGTCGAAGCCGAGCTGCGGCCAGTGCTCGGTGCGCTGCCATTCGCCCGGGGAGTCGCGTACGGTCCAAAGCTCGGTTGCCTCGCGCTGGGACTGCGCGATCACCGCATCCTTGACGAGGCCGGCCTCCATCGCATCGCCGATGACCGTCTCGTAGCGCTGCTGGTCCCCGTCGGCATCGAGCCCCATGGTCTCGATCAGCACGTACACGCCGAAGCCCTCCGCGAGCGGCGGCTTGCGGCCGAGGCCCACCGTGGCCAGCCGGTAGAACTCGGGCCACATGACCTCAAAGGCA
>JASHTA010000080.1 GCA_030040795.1 Gammaproteobacteria bacterium
GAGGGGACAGCGGCGCCCGACTTGCCGAGTGCGCGGCACCCGGCACAACGGAGCAGATGATGCGCGGCTCAACCGAGCGGGTGGCGCAGGCTGTCGAGTAGCAGCTTCTCGTACTCGTTGATGGCGATGCGGATGCCGTTACGGGTGCGCCACCACGTGTCCGGGTCGTAGACCACCCCCGGTATCCGCTCCACGGCCGCGATGCCGAGCTCCCGGAGCTCCTTTTCAGCTGTAGCTGTCGAGTCGTCGTAGGGGATGCCCCGCTTCACAAGCGCTGCATCGCGCGTGGCGGGTAGGGCGGCCGCCGCGACGACGGCGCCGACGAGGATCAGGATCAGTGTCGAGCGGCGGACCACGTGAAGCGTGCCGTCGCGAGATAGTTCCACAGCATGCCCACCAGGATCCCTGCGGCGGCGGAGAGCGCCCACTCCGTACGCTGCGCGAACGCGTAAGCGGCGATGCCGATGTTGGCGAGCGCACCCATGCTGCAGACGACGTAGAAGCTCGCGAGCCCGCGCAGCAAGCCGAGTCCGTGTAAACGGCGGTCGCGGTAGGTGAGCAGATTGTTGAGGAAGAAGTTCGAGGTCATCGCCGCCGCGGCCGCGGCGGCCTGTGCGACAGTGAAGGGCACTGCGGCGCCGAGATAGAGCAGGCTCAGGATAGCGAAGTGCGCGACGACGCCCGAGCCGCCGACGGCGGCGAAGAGAAGCAGGCGAGGCGAGATGACACCGCCGAAGCGCTTGTCGGCGATGAGCATCAGGTACTCCCAGATGACGAGCGAGTCGAGCTTGCTCTCGCCGCGGAGGCGGCGCCTGAAGGCATAAGGGACCTCGGCGTACCGCAGGGGACGCCGTGAGGACGCAAACAGGTCGAGCAGCACCTTGTAGCCGTAGCGGGAGAGCTCTTTCGCCGTCTCCCTCACCACGGGGCTTTTGACGACGAAGTAGCCGCTCATCGGGTCGCGGAGGTCTGCCGGGACGAGGCTTCGCGCAAGGCGCGTCGCCAGGCGGCTCATGAGCGCTCGGCGCCGCTCCCAGGTGCCCGTGCTGCCCCCCTCCACGTATCGGCTGCTGATCGCAACGTCGAGCTCGCGCGAGCGAACCGCGCCGATGAGGGCCGGGAGGATCGACTCGTCGTGCTGCAGGTCGCCGTCCATGACCGCGAGGAGGGGCGCCGAGGAGCTCAGGGCGCCCTCCACCACGGCGCTCGAGAGGCCTCGGCGGCCGATCCGCTGGATGCAACGCACCCGGCGATCCCGTTGGGCGAGCGCCCTCACCACATCGGCGGTTCCGTCGGGAGAGTCGTCGTCGACGAAGATCAGCTCCCAATCCTCCGCCGCGAGGCTGCTCGCGAGGCGCGCGTGCAGCTCGAGGACGTTGTCCGCCTCCGAGAACGTCGGGACGATGATGGAGATCTCAGGCATGTCGGAGGTCTGCGAAAGGGTACCTCATCCTCGTCACGTCCGGTCAGGTAGGCTTGGCTCCGGCGGCGAATCCCCCCGGAAGGCACCATGACCGCATTCCGCACCTCCCGCGCTCGGCGCATTGAGTTCCGATACCTCGTCGTGGCTCTCGTATTCTCGGCGGCCTGCGGTGGCCTCACCGGGTGCGGTGGCGGTCATGCCTCGAGCGCATCCCAAAGCTCAGGCTCAAGTTCAAGCTCAAGCCAGGGCTCCGGTGGGACGCAGCCCTCGAGCAGAACCAACTGGCTGACCTACAAGAGCGACGTTCTGCGCACGGGGCAGAATCTCACGGAATCCGTGCTGACCCCGTCGAACGTCAATTCCGCAAGCTTCGGACTGCTCCGCAATCTCATGGTGGACGGCGCAGTCGATGCCGAGCCGCTCTATCTCTCGCAGCTTTCCATCGGCGGGACTGCTCACAACACCGTGTACGTCGCGACGGAGAACGACTCGGTCTACGCGTTCGATGCCGATACGGGCACGACCCTTTGGCACGCCTCGCTCACGGCATCCGGAGAGACACCGAGCGATGACCACGGCTGTGACCAGATCACACCGCAGATTGGGGTGACCTCGACGCCGGTGATCGACCCGAGCGCCGGCCCTCACGGAACGATCTTCGTCGTTGCGATGACGAAGGACGCCTCCTCGAACTATCACCAGCGGCTGCACGCCCTCGACGTTACGACGGGCGCGGAGCTATCGGGCAGTCCGGTCGAGATCGCGGCGACGTACGGATCGACCAGCTTCGATCCCGGCCAGTACGCGGAGCGTGCCGCGCTGCTCCTCGAGAACGGCACGATCTACACGAGCTTCACCTCGCACTGCGACGCCGCCCCCTACGGTGGATGGATGATCGCCTACAGCGAGAGCACGCTTGCGCAGACGGGAGTCCTCAACGTCGCCCCGGGCGCGAGCGGCTCGGGGTATGCCAACGAGGGTCCCGCGATCTGGATGAGCGGCGGGGGCCCTGCGGCCGATGCGAGCGGGAACATCTATGTGCTCACCGGAAACGGCGTGTTCGACACGACGCTCAACTCAAAGGGATTCCCGAATGGAGGGGACTATGGCAACTCGTTCGTGAAGATCGCCTCCTCGGGCGGCGCGCTCTCGGTCGCCGATTACTTCACGATGTCGAACGAGATGGTCGAGTCGCAGAACGATACGGACCTCGGCTCGGGCGGCGTGATGCTGCTGCCCGACCTCACCGATTCGACCGGAACCGTGCGGCATCTTGCGGTCGGAGCGGGCAAGGACGGCAACCTCTACGTGGTCAATCGCGACGCCATGGGCGAGTTCAACTCCTTGAGCAACAACATCTGGCAGGAGCTCGACGGAGTGCTGGGAGCGGGCGTCTGGTCGACGCCTGCGTACTTCAATGGCACGGTTTATTACGGTCCGCAGGGCGGTTCGCTCCTCGCGTTTTCCGTAACGAACGCACGCCTCTCGAGCTCACCCACTTCCCAGACGGCCACGCAGTTCGAGTATCCGGGGAC
>JASHTA010000081.1 GCA_030040795.1 Gammaproteobacteria bacterium
GGATACTGCGTCATCGTGGTGTCCGAAGGCGCCGCGTACCCGGACGGGCAGTTCCTGGCCGATGCGGGAACGAAAGACGCCTTCGGCCACACGCAGCTCGGTGGCGTCGCGCCCGTGGTCGCGGGCTTGATCCGCGACGCCCACGGCTACAAATACCACTGGGCAGTCGCCGATTATCTGCAGCGAGCGGCGCGCCATGTCGCCTCCAAGGTGGACGTCCAGCAGGCTTACGCTGTCGGCAAGGCGGCAGTGGAGCTCGCCGTGAGGGGCGTCAACGCGGTGATGCCGATCATCGTCCGCCAATCGTCGCGGCCGTACCGTTGGACCATCGGGCACGTGCCCCTCGGCGAGGTGGCGAACAAGGAAAAGAAAATGCCCCGCGAGTTCATCACCGCCGACGGCTTTGGCATTACCGATTCCTGCCGCCGCTACCTCGCGCCGCTCATCGCGGGCGAGGCGTACCCGCCCTATCGCGAGGGGCTTCCGGACTATGTCACGCTCCGGGGTGCAGCGGTGCGCAAGAAGCTCGCAACGGGGTTCAAGGTGTAATGTGTTATAGTCCGCCGCCTTTTGAGGCACGGGCCATCACCGTGATCGCCTCAAGAACTACAAGTTATTGATTGACGTGAGGAATTCCTGATGGATGCCAGTAGCTGGCCGTGGCTCGCCATTGCGGCGGGCATCGTCGCCGTGTTGTACGGCGTGTTCTCGACGATGGCGATTCTGCGGCTACCCACCGGCAACGCCCGGATGCAGGAGATCGCCGCCGCGATCCAGGCCGGCGCCAAGGCCTATCTCAACCGGCAGTACTCCACCATCCTCATCGTCGGCATCGTCCTGTTCCTCCTGCTGGGCTTCGGTCTCAACTGGTGGACGGCGATCGGCTTTGCGATCGGCGCGATCTTCTCCGGAGCCGCCGGCTATATCGGGATGAACGTCTCGGTTCGCTGCAACGTTCGCACCGCGGCGGCGGCAAGCAAGAGCCTCAACGCCGCCCTGAGGGTTGCGTTCCGCGGCGGCGCGATCACCGGGATGCTGGTGGTCGGACTGGGACTCATCGGCGTGGCAGGCTACTACACTGCGATCGTGGCCCGCCTCGGCCAACAAGGTGCGCTCCACGCCCTCGTCGGGCTTGCCTTCGGGGGCTCGCTCATCTCCATCTTCGCGCGCCTCGGCGGCGGAATCTTCACCAAGGGCGCGGACGTGGGCGCCGATATCGTGGGGAAGGTCGAAGCCGGCATCCCGGAGGATGACCCACGCAATCCGGGAGTCATCGCCGACAACGTCGGCGACAACGTAGGCGACTGCGCCGGCATGGCCGCCGATCTGTTCGAGACCTACGCGGTTACGCTCGTCGCGACCATGCTGCTCGGCGGCCTGATGATGCAGGACGCGGGAACCGCGGCAGTCGTCTATCCGCTCGCCCTCGGAGCCGCGTCGATCATCGCCTCGGTCATCGGAACGTTCTTCGTCAAGGTGTCCCCCGGCGGCAAGATCATGGCCGCTCTCTACAAGGGCGTCCTGGCCGCTGCGGTGATCGCCGCCATCCTGTTCTACTTCATCACGCGCAACCTGATGGCGACGCACTTCGGCCCGATCTTCGGTTGCGCGCTCATCGGTCTCGGCCTTACCGCAGCGATGATCTTCATCACGGAGTACTACACGGCGACCGAGTACAGCCCGGTACGCAAGATTGCGGCCGCCTCTCAGACCGGACATGCGACGAATGTCATCGCCGGCCTCGGCGTCTCGATGAAATCCACCGCGCTTCCCGCGCTCGCAGTGTGCTTGGCCATCTGGGCCACGTACAGGCTGTCGGGAGTCTACGGTATCGCCATCGCCGCTACGGCGATGCTGTCGATGACCGGCATCGTCGTGGCGATCGATGCTTACGGACCCATCACGGACAACGCGGGCGGCATAGCGGAGATGGCTGGGCTGCCGAAGGAGGTCCGCGACATCACCGATCCGCTCGACGCCGTAGGCAACACGACCAAGGCGGTCACCAAGGGTTATGCAATCGGCTCCGCGGCCCTCGCGGCGCTCGTGCTGTTCGGCGACTACACCCACAATCTCGAGACGGCCGGCAAGCTCACGGCCTTCTCGCTCTCCGATCCGGCAGTCATCATCGGCCTGTTCATCGGCGGCCTCGTGCCGTATCTCTTCGGTGCCATGGCGATGGAGGCGGTTGGCCGCGCCGCCGGATCGGTGGTGGAAGAGGTACGCCGCCAGTTCCGCACGATCAAGGGCATCATGGAGGGCACGGCGAAGCCGGACTACTCCCGCGCCGTCGACATGCTGACGCGTGCGGCGATCAAGCAGATGATCATCCCCTCGCTGCTGCCGATCCTGGTACCGATCATCCTCGTCGTGGTGCTCAACCGGATCATGGGTCCGGGATCGGGCACGCGTGCGCTGGGCGGCCTGCTCATCGGAACGATCGTCACCGGCCTGTTCGTCGCGATCTCCATGTGCACGGGCGGCGGCGCGTGGGACAACGCCAAGAAATACATCGAGGAAGGCCACTTCGGCGGCAAGGGCTCCGAGACTCACAAGGCCGCGGTGACGGGCGATACGGTCGGCGATCCCTACAAGGACACCGCGGGTCCCGCCATCAACCCGCTCATCAAGATCATCAACATCGTCGCGCTGTTGCTCGTCCCGCTGCTGTAAGGCGCTCCGCGCTGCTCTCGCACTGGGCGCGCCACAGCGCCGCGTAGCGGCCGCCGAGCGCCAGGAGCTCGCTATGGCTGCCGCGCTCCGCGGCCCGCCCGCCATCGAGCACCAGGATCTCGTCCGCGCAGACGACCGTGGAGAGCCGGTGAGCGATGATGAGCGTGGTCCGGGAGTCAGCGATCTCCCGCAGGTTGGCGAGGATCTCCCTCTCGGTCGCGCTGTCGAGTGATGAGGTCGCCTCGTCGAACGCGTAGATGCGCGGCTGCTTCAGGGAGGCGCGCGCGATCGAAAGCCGCTGCCGCTCTCCGCCCGAGAGCTTGACGCCGCGCTCGCCGACCGGCGTACCGTATCCCTGCGGCTGACGCATGATCCAATCATGCAGACGTGCGAGCCGTGCGGCCCTCTCCACCTCATCCGCCGTGCAGCCCGCTCGCCCCAAGGAGATGTTGTAGCCGATGGTGTCATCGAGCAGCACCGTATCCTGCGGCACCACTGCGATCGCCTCGCGCAGCTGCGGAAGGGGCAGATCGGCAATCCGCAGGCCGTCGAGCAGAATCTCGCCGCTGTTGGGCTCCAGAAGTCTCACGAGAAGGCGAAGCAGCGTCGACTTCCCGGCGCCGCTGACCCCGATGATTCCCAGGATTCCGCCTGGAGGCAGCCGGAAGCTCAAGTCGGTGAGCACTGCACGGCCCGGCCCGTATGAGAAGCTCACATGCTCGAACTTCAGTTCCCCGCACGGCCGAGATGAAGCGAGCGGCCTGCCGAGTGCGACGCATTCGGGCAGACCGTCTGCTCGACCCTCGTTCGGATAGCGGTATAGCTCGAGGAGCTTCCCGAGCATCGCGAGCCCCTGCGAGAGCCCCTGCATCGCAAAACCCAGCATCTCGACCGGCCGGACAATCTGGAGCATGTAGGCGCTCACGAGAACGAAGTCGCCCACGGTCATACGTTGGAGTTGCACCTGCCGGGCGGCATACAAGAGAGTGGCCGCGAGGAAAAGAGAGAAGAGCGCAGCGACACCGAGCCCATTGAGCGCAAATCGGCGATAGAACCCTACCCATTCCCGCTCGGTACGCAGCAATGCCTCGCTCGCCCGCTTCTGCACGATCGGCTCGGCGGCAAACAGCTTCACCGTCTCGTAGCACAGAATTCCATCGGTCATGGCGGCACTCGCGTCCACGCGTGCAGCAGCTGCCGCTCGGGCTGCACGCGCAACGCGCGCCCCGGAGACGCCGAACATCACGGCGTACGAGATCACGGCAAGTGAGAACAGGACGACAAACGTAGGTTGGCGTAGCGCGGCCAGGATGACCACGATGGTACCCAGCTCCACGGCGGCGGGCGCGATCGTGAAGGTCGCGTGATGCAGGAGCAGTTGATAGCCCTCCAGCCCATTGTCGAGCGTCTGGCCAATCGCCCCGGTCCGACGATCGAGATGAAACCGCAGCGGCAGATGCATGACGTGTGCGAAGAGCCGCTCGCTCAGCGAGCGAAACAAGCGTCGCTCGACGCGCGCATAGGCGAGTCCTCGGATTTGTCCGAGGCTCCGCGCCAACCCCTGACTCCCGATGTAAAGCGCGACCCACGCGAGAACCCATGCCGGCGCACTCCTGTGCGCGTACGCGAGCACATCGACTGCGCGCTTCAGTGCGACCGGCGCCAGCGCGTTGAGCGCAGACCCGACAACGAGCAGGCACAGCACCACCGCGAGGCGCACTTTGACGTATGGCGTAATGTCCCGCGACATGACGCGTGCGACGTCACCGAGCGTACGGAGCGTACCGGATATCCGCCCGACCATCGTCCGACATCCTTCCTGATCAGAGACTGTCTCGATGAAACATCCTGCTCTGCGGGGTGGCTGTCAATGCATCAAATGGACTGTCCTGCCAGATACCCAACCCCGCACGGAGTTTGGAGCGCCGCTTCGTGCACCACTCTTTTGATTATTTGCGGCATGCATCCCGCGTTTTGATTATTCGAGTTTTCTGTCGATATTTGATGACTGTATTCCGTTGCGCCGGAGATATGGCAGCGCTAGCGTCAACTCAACTCTTCAAGCAGAACCCGAGACCACGATATGGCACGGCCAGGACGGCTTCACGTTCCTCACGCAACGTACTTCGTCATCAACCGGTTCAGAGACGGGCTCGAGGCACTCGTAGCAAGTCCAGCCCGACCGCACAGCCGGGAGGAACTGCACAAGATCAGCTTCAATCGTGGGCGATTCGAGGCTCTCTTGGGCTATCTGTGCCGGCGCTGGTGCGCCCGCGTGCACGCCTACTGTTGGCTGCCGGACTCGGCGCTGCTGCTCATCCGAATTGGACACTCGCCGCTCGAGAGCATCATGCATACGCTCCGCGGCCTGTACTCGCAGGGTCTTCGCGAAACGGGCTGGTGCCCGGGATTGGTCTATGTCGGTCGCTACATGGCGCTGATGATCGATCCCGACGACTATCTTCTCGATTTTGCCCGTCACATCTTTTGGAGCCCTGTGCACGCAGGGCTGTGCAAGCTTCCGCTCGGGTACGAGCACAGCAGCGTACGCGCCTGCATTGGAGAGCCCGACCGCGCCTCGCTCTGCGACGCAACCTTGTTCAACGCGCTCGAGCTTCGCGGAGAGCATACGCGGTTGAAGTTCTCGAGATTCCTGACAGCGACCCCTACCCCCGGCTTCCTTCGTCTCCTCGCTCACGGCTCGCGCCTCGATCGGCGAATCGCTGGAAGCTCAATGTTCGTGCGTGAGGCTCGGCGAAACGCCGCTCGCCGTCCGCCCGCGCCTGCTGCGGCCACGATCATCGCGTGGGTGGCCTCCCGGTTATCGCTCGACGCCGCAGAAATCGTCGGTTTTCCACGCCGCTCTCACTCGGTCGAGGGACGAGCGCTCGTTGCCTGGTTGGCCACCTGCGCTGGTGTCACAACGCTCGCTCAGGTCGCGCGGTGGTTCGGGTGCAACCCCTCGACACTGCATCGAGCTGTTGGTCATTATGCAGCGGCCCGTCCGCAGCTGTTCAACGAGCAAATGCTCGTCGAATTCACGAGGGCGCTGCCGTCAAGCGGTGTTCCAGATACCACTCCAGGGCAGGTCACCGACGTTAACGCGGACGTTGAAGACTAACCGAGCCGAGCGCCCCCACGGCGCCGCCTCGCGCATGCAATGCCCGTCACTGCGTCGAGGTGTCCTCAAGTTGAGCAATGCAATTCCTGGCACGCGCAGTTCGGAACAATCGAACGGCCGACCGACGCCGGCCAGCCGGGCTGGAAAGCCGACGATCCGTTCGCCATGGGTCGGCGTAATGCAACGTGCGACACCCATGCTCGACCCAGACCGTTGAAATCCCGTGAGTCCATCGGACAGGCCTGGAATCTCACATTCGCTCAGACCCTTTGATAGCGAGCGGTGACCGCCAGCATCTCCGCCCCGACGGGCATCACTGGCCGAGTGGCGTTCGATGCGCGCCTTGACGGCGCTTCGCTTCTCAAACCATCGTCCGCTCGCTACCGCGGATAGCGCCTCAACATCAATCCGTTCATTCAAGATCCAACAGAGGAGAGTCATCATGGATTCAGTGAAATTCTTCGACATGGGTGCTGCCTCCGAGCTGACGAAGGGCTTGTCCGGCAATAACTACGAAGGCGACGAGCAGCAGCAGTAGCGGCCCAAAAGGCGGTGCACGGCTTGCGGCCGTGCACCGCGTTTGAGGCCACAGCCCTGCACCGTCCACGGCAATGTCGGCTAAGCGATTCTTTCTAAGGCCGGAAATTTTCTTGGCCTTCGCAAGTCGCTACGTCGTAATACTCGATGTGCATCGGGACCGTTACACCTGCGTCCTGCGCAAGCACTTTGACGCTCTGGGACCTTGGTTGAGCGGCTGGCCCAGCGAAGCGACCGCTCATGGCTTGGAATCGCACTTGCCCTCGATCGACAAAGTCCCCGAGCTCGCTGCCCCGTTTCTGGAGCGAGGGATCCTCACCGTCGACGCTTTGGGATCGAAGCCGGTGTGCCCCATATCGGTGGCCGTTCCGAAAGCTGGCGAATGCCTCGACTATCACATCGCTCGCCGCTCGATTTGGGCCAAGGCGGCCGCATTCTTCTGGGCCTGCCATCGCGCCCATGCAGCGCTGCGCCACAGGCGATTCGAGAGCGTCATCGGCACCGTTTCCAACCGCCGGAGACGGTGTGCGCCGGATACGGACGCGGACTCGACGGAGCGCGCTCTCCGGCTATTCGCGATATTCCACTCGCTTCGTCCGCTTTACCCCCGAGCGTACCTGTGCACCTTCGACTCCTTGGCGCTACTTGAATTTCTCGCGCTCTGGGACCTCCACCCCCGTTGGATTTTCGGCGTTAGAGCCGATCCGTTCCAGGCGCACTGTTGGGTACAGCACGGGCAGGCACTGCTGAACGATCGGATCGATCGTGTCCGACCGTTCGTTCCCATCATGGCCGTCTGAGCGCTGCGTGGCGGCTCCGTGTACCCCTACGTCGCATTCCTATGGAGCTTCCTCAATCCCGAGGCCAAGGCAGCCGCCACCGCCCTGGCCCGCGCGCTGGAGGGCGCAAATCTGGGCTGGACGCTGGCGTTCGTATCCACGGGAATGCAGGTGTACACACGGCCCACTCGCGCCGATCTTCGCGAATATCCGCTTCCTTCGAGCCGCGGAGTGATACTCGGCCGTCTCTTCCCCGCGGACCCGAGAAATCTCGCACAGGGATGGGAGCCGACCCTCACCGATCGGGACTGCGCGCGCTACCTGGACAGCGGTGGGCGCCGGCTCGCGGAGGACTACTGGGGTGCTTACATCGCCTTTCTGACTTCGCCGGAGCAGCCTCACAGCGTTGTGCTGCGCGATCCGTCCGGCAAGATCCCCTGCTACCGGCTGCGGCACGCGAACGTGGACGTTCTGTTTTCCGACATTGCCGATCTCGCCGCTCTCCCACTGCCTCCGTTCACGTTCAATCTCAGGTATCTCGCCGCCCTCATTTACCTGAGCACGCTCGAAATCAGAGAGTCGGCGCTTACCGAGGTCACCGAGATTCTCGCGGGAGAGTGCCTCGAGGTGCACGGCTCGTCAGCGGAGCAACGCATTGGATGGGATCCATGCTCCGTTGCCTCGGCCGCCCGCAACTGCCCCGGCGATCTTCAGGCTGCCCACCGCTTGCGGTGGATCACCCAGGCCTGTATCGATGCATGGGCTTCCGTCCACAGGCGGGTGCTTCATTGCCTCTCGGGAGGACTCGACTCCTCGATCGTACTCGGCTGTCTCGCTCGATCGCCGAGCGCTCCCGCGGTGGTCTGCGCGAATCATTACGTCGAAGACGCCGAAGGCGATGAAAGAGCCTACGCGAGAATCGCGGCAAGGCGCGCAAACGTCCCCTTGTTCGAGTGTGGCTGGAGCTCCGAGACGTTTGCGTTTGACGCGAGGTTGCTCGCACTGCCGAAAAGCGCGAAACCGGGCTTTTCTCAGTGCGCCCGCCTGATACACCTCGAAGCGATAAACCGCGAGGCCGATCGGTACGAAGTTGACGCTGTATGGAAGGGCCAAGGAGGAGATCACCTCTTTCTGAAGGCCCCCAATATCGCGAGCGCCGCGGACTACCTGGCAGACCACGGGCTGAGATGGGGACTGGGGCGTGCCGTGCGGGATGCCGCACGACATTCGATGCAGTCTTACGTCTCCGTTCTGAGCTCCGCGTTGTTCTCCGGTCGGGCGAACCCCTCGCGAGAAACACGCCGCGCCGAACGCAAAGCGCACTTCGTATGCCCGGAGGCGCTACCGGATGATCTCGAAGGCTACCTCGCGCATCCCTGGACCCTCGCAGCGGAAGGACTTCCGGCCGGCAGGCAGCGTCAGATTCAGCTGCTCGCCGGCGTGGTCAATCGTCACCGCCCCATGCCGGGAATGGAGGTTGCCTACGAGCACCACCCTCTGCTCTCTCAGCCGATCGTCGAGCAATGCCTGAGCATACCCACCTATCTTCATCTCAAAGGAGGGAAGTACCGCGCGTTGGCGCGAGCGGCGTTCGGGGATTGCGTCCCTCGAGAGATCCTTCACCGCGAGAGCAAAGGCGCAACCACGTCGCTGACGGTGGAAAGCATTCGCCGCTGCGCGTCGTTTCTTTGCGAACTGCTGCTCGATGGTCTGCTCGTGCGCGAGCGGTTAGTGGAGCGCGTGCAGCTCGAGTCCTGTCTGCGCGACGGCCGCGCGCTTGCGCCCGATCAGCTGCCGCCACTCCTGGCGTGCATTGCTGTCGAGGTCTGGGCGCGCGCCTGGAGCCGCACTTCGGGAGCACAGTCCCCGGTCCGCCCTCGATGATGGGCTCCCTGGTCGCCCCCGCATGACGCGCCAGCGAGCGTATTGAGCCGCCTTGTCGGAAGAGGGATCCTCCCGCCCTTCGAGCCAGAATCGGAACCAGTCGATGGTCCGTTCGCCGACGGCCAGCTTGTGCAGTGGATGGGATTTGACGTGATGCTCGTCCGGAAAGACATACGCCTCGACCGGTTTACCCGCATCGTGCAAGGCGACGTAGTCTGGGAGGAACGAGATCAGCTCGTGGTCCGATACTTGGAACAGAAGGGGCGTGTTCACGCGAGTGATATTGTGGGCGAGCGACAGCACGGCATCGCCAGTGTGTATCGCTTCTG
>JASHTA010000082.1 GCA_030040795.1 Gammaproteobacteria bacterium
CGCTGAATCGCGAGATGTCACGGCCGAAGCCGACGGCGAGGTCCTGCAGCTCGCACTCCCCGCCCTGGTCGCAGATCGGGCAGTCGAGCGGATGATTGATGAGCAGGAACTCCATCGTCGCGCGCTGCGCATCGGTCGCGCGCTTGGAGTGCGTGAAGATCTTCATGCCCTCGGCGACCGGCGTTGCGCAAGCCGGCAGCGGCTTCGGCGCCTTCTCCACCTCGACGAGACACATGCGGCAGTTCGCCGCGATGGACAGCTTGTCGTGATAGCAGAACCGCGGGATGTAGACGTCATGCGCGTCCGTGACGCGAATGATCATCTCGCCCTTGCGAGCCTTCATCGGCACGCCGTTCACCTCGATATTCACGAGCTCGTCGGTCATGGCTTCGGCTCACGCGCGGTCATGGCTCAGATGGCTCAGGCGGCGGCAACGCCCGCCTCCGCGGCGGCGAGCCCCTGGGATTCGACGAGGCTGCGGCCGCCGTGATCGATCATGTACTCGAACTCGTGGCGGTAGTGCTTCATGAAGCTCTGCACGGGCCACGCCGCGGCGTCCCCGAACGCGCAAATGGTGTGGCCCTCGATGTGATTCGCCACGTCCACCAGCAGCCCGAGCTCCTCGCGCCGGCCCTGGCCGGCGAGGATGCGCTTCAGCATGCGGTTGAGCCACCCCGTGCCCTCGCGGCACGGCGTGCACTGGCCGCACGATTCGGACATGTAGAAGCGCGACACGCGCTCGAGCATGCGCACCATGCAGGTGGTCTCGTCCATGACGACGACGGCGGCCGAGCCTATCCCTGAGCCGGCGGCCTTCACCGCGTCGTAGTCCATGTTGGTCTTGAGCATGATCTCGCCGGGCACCACCGGCATGGAGGAGCCGCCCGGGATGACGGCCTTGAGCTTGCGTCCCTTCCACACACCACCCGCGAGCTCGAGCAGGTCGGCGAACGGAATACCCAACGGCAACTCGAAGTTGCCAGGCTTCGCGACGTGCCCGGACACGGAGAAGATGATGGTCCCGCCGGAGTTCTTCGGGCCGAGCGAGGCGAACCATTCCGCGCCGCGGCGCAGGATCGTCGGAACGGAGGCGTAGCTTTGCGTGTTGTTGATCGTCGTGGGGGCGCCGTAAAGACCGAACGCGGCCGGAAACGGCGGCTTGAAGCGCGGCTTGCCCGGCTTGCCTTCGAGGGACTCGAGAAGCCCGGTTTCCTCGCCGCAGATGTAGGCGCCCGCCCCGACGAACGTGTGGAGGTCGAAGTCGATGCCGGAGCCCCGGATGTTCTTGCCGAGGAGCCCTGCTGCGTACGCCTCCTCCAGGGCGGCCTCGAACCGCGGCACGGGCTCACCGAGAAACTCGCCGCGAATGTAGTTGTAGCCGACGGTGGCGTTCATCGCGTAGCCGCCGATCGCCATGCCCTCGATGAGGGAGTGCGGATTGAACCTCAGGATATCGCGGTCGTGGCAGGTGCCGGGCTCGCTCTCGTCGGAGTTGCACACGGCGTACTTCTGCATCGGCGCGTTCCGCGGCATGAAGCCCCACTTGACGCCGACGGGGAACGCCGCGCCACCGCGGCCGCGCAGGCCCGACGCCTTCACTTGATCGACGATCTGCTCGCGCGGCGGTTTCTCGCGCAGAATCCTCTCCCAGGCGTCGTATCCGCCGATCGTGCGGTACGTGGCGAGGGTCCACGGGCGCTCGAGCTTCAACGGCTCGAACACCGTGAGGTTCATTTTGTCGCCGTACTTCTCGAGGATGTCGGTCATTTCAGACCGTCCAGGATCTCGTCGACCTTCTCGGGCGTCAGGTTCTCGTAGTAGATGTGGTCGACCATCATCATCGGAGCACCGGTGCAGGCGGCGAGGCACTCCTCTTCCCGCTTGAGCAGGATCCGTCCGTCGGCCGTGCTCTCGCCCTGCCGGATCCCGAGCTTTCTTTCCACATGCGCGACGAGATCCTCGGCGCCGCGGAGCATGCACGAGATGTTCGTGCAGACGCTCACGTGATGCCGCCCGCAAGGATGCAGCTCGAACATCGAGTAGAACGTCGCGACCTCGAAGACCTGGACGGGCGGCAGGCGCAGATATTCCGCGACCGCCTGGAGCAGCTCCGAGGTGAGATAGCCTCCGTTCTGCTCCTGCGCGGCCCGCAGCGCCGACAGCACCGCCGAGCGCTGCCGGCCCGGCGGAAATTTCGCGACCCAGTGGTCGATCTCGCGGCGCGTGGGCTCGGTGAGCAGGTCGCTCATCGATCGACCTCCCCGAAGACGATGTCCTGCGTACCGATGATGGCCACGACGTCGGCGATCATGTGGCCGCGAACCATCTCGTCGAGCGCGGCGAGATGCGCGAAGCCCGGCGCACGGACCTTCAGCCGATAAGGCTTGTTCGCGCCATCCGAGACGAGATAGACACCGAACTCGCCCTTCGGCGCCTCGACGGCGGCGTAGGCCTCACCCTCCGGCACGCCATAGCCTTCCGTGAAGAACTTGAAGTGATGGATCAACGACTCCATGTCGTCCTTCATCTGCTCGCGGCGCGGCGGGCGGATCTTGCGGTCTTCGACCATCACCGGACCCGGGTTCTTCCTCAGCCACTCGATGCACTGGCGAACGATGCGATTCGACTGGCGCATCTCCTCCACGCGCACGAGATAACGGTCGTAGCAGTCGCCGTTCACGCCGACGGGAACGTCGAAGTCCATGCGGTCGTAGACCTCGTACGGCTGCTTCTTGCGCAGGTCCCATGCGACCCCGGAGCCGCGCAGCATGGGACCCGAAAAGCCGAGCTGCATCGCGCGCTCGGGCGAAACCACGCCGATGTTGACGGTGCGCTGCTTCCAGATGCGGTTGTCGGTGAGCAGCGCCTCGTAATCCTCGATCGACTTCGGGAACCGCTCGGTGAACGCCCAGATGAAATCGAGCATCGATCCTGCGCGAGCCTCGTTCAGACGGGCGACCTCCTTCGGTCCATGCCATCTCGAGGGCTGGTACTTCGGCATCGAGTCGGGCAGATCCCGGTAGACCCCGCCCGGGCGGTAGTAGGTCGCGTGCATGCGCGTGCCCGAGACGGCCTCGTACACGTCCATGAGCTCCTCGCGCTCCTTGAAGCAGAGCAGGAACACGGTCATCGCGCCGATATCGAGGCCGTGGGCGCCGAGCCACATGAGGTGATTGAGGATGCGCGTGATCTCGTCGAACAGCACGCGGATGTATTGCGCACGCTCCGGAGGCGTGATGCCGAGCAGGCGCTCGATCGCGAGCACGTACCCGTGCTCGTTGCACATCATCGAGACGTAATCGAGCCGGTCCATGTAGCCGATCGACTGGTTGTAGGGTTTCGACTCGGCGAGCTTCTCGGTCGCCCGGTGCAGCAGTCCGATGTGCGGGTCCGCCTTTTGCACCACCTCCCCGTCGAGCTCGAGGACGAGGCGCAGCACGCCATGGGCCGCGGGATGCTGCGGACCGAAATTCATCGTGTAGTTGCGGATCTCCGTGATCCCCGGCGCGGCGATGTCGTTCATGTGCGGGGCGCCGGATCGTCTCTGAGCGCCGGGTTGTAGCGGTTGTCCTCCCGGATGACCTTCGGGACGAGCACGCGCGGCTCGATGCTCACGGGCTGATAGATGACCCGGCGCTTCTCCGGATCGTAGCGGACCTCGACGTTGCCGCTCAGCGGAAAGTCCTTGCGGAACGGATGGCCCACGAAGCCGTAATCGGTCAGGATGCGGCGCAGATCGGGATGGCCCCGGAAGAGGATCCCGAACAGGTCGAACGCCTCGCGCTCGAACCAGTTGGCGGACGCCCAGACATCCGTGACCGAGTCCACCACCGGGTCCGCTTCGTTCTCGCACCGGACGCGCAGCCGCAGGCGCTCGTTGTGCGTGATCGAGAGCAGCTGGTAGGCAACCGCGAAGCGCGCGCCCCCGACCGGCGCCGGCGGAACGAGCTCCTCCTGCGGCAGCCGTCCGCGGCTGAAGCCGGTGCTGGTCGCCGCTTGCGTCTTCCACTGATCCTTGCGGAAGTCGAGGTAGTCGACCCCCGCGAGATCCATCAGCATCTCGAACCGCAGCTCCGGCGCATCGCGAAGCGTCGTGCACACGGCGAGGAGCGCTTGCGGCTCCACCTCGTAGGCGAGCTCCTCCGCGAGGGACGGCGCGCGAGCGACGCTCCCCTTGAGCTGCGCGTCGACTTTCTGCGCCAGCGCCTCGATATGCCCGGCCGCTGTCATGGGCCCCGCGCGATCGTGCTGGTGCGCTCGATCTTCTTCTGCAGCTGAATGATGCCGTACACCAGCGCTTCGGCCGTCGGTGGACAGCCGGGAACATAGATGTCCACGGGCACGATGCGGTCGCAACCGCGCACCACGGAGTAGGAGTAGTGGTAATAGCCGCCGCCGTTCGCGCAGGAGCCCATCGAGATGACCCAGCGGGGCTCGGCCATCTGGTCGTACACCTTGCGCAGCGCGGGCGCCATCTTGTTGACCAGCGTCCCGGCGACGATCATCACGTCCGACTGGCGAGGACTTGGACGAAACACCACCCCGAAGCGGTCGAGGTCGTAGCGCGAGGCGCCGGCATGCATCATCTCGACGGCGCAGCAGGCGAGTCCGAAGGTCATGGGCCACAGCGAGCCGGTGCGCGCCCAGTTGAGGAGATTGTCGACCTTCGTAGTGAGGAATCCGCGCTGTGCAAAGCCCTCCGGAGCGTCCGGCTCTAATCCCACTCCAGCGCTCCTTTCTTCCACTCGTAGATGAACCCGACGGTGAGGATCGCGAGGAAGATGCCCATCGCGATGAGTCCGAACAGCCCGATCTTCGTGAGCGCCACGGCCCACGGGAAGAGGAACGCGATCTCCAGATCGAAGACGATGAACAGGATCGCGACGAGGTAGTAGCGCACATCGAAGCGCATGCGCGTGTCCTCGAACGCCTCGAACCCGCATTCGTACGGCGAGAGCTTGTCCCGATCGTCGTGGAAGCG
>JASHTA010000083.1 GCA_030040795.1 Gammaproteobacteria bacterium
GAGGCGCGCCTCGCTGCCGACCGCGGTGTGCTCGTTCCCGTCCGCTTCGAGCGTGCGCGGTTGCCGATCGACGCGCTCGCCCTGCATACCACCGACCTCGATGACTGGAAGGAGGACCCGCGGAGCGGTGCGTTTCAACAGTTGTCGCGCGCGCTCGGGTCGCTGCTACAGTCCTCTAGCGGAGGCGCCTCGTCGCCAACCGGCGCGCCGCCATCGACCGGCGGCGTTCCATCGACTTCCGCGCCGGAGCCGCAGCGAGAGCGCAGAGGGCTCTCGATCTGCGTCCTGCCGTTCGCCAACATGAGCGGTGATGTCGAGCAGGAGTATTTCTCCGACGGGATCAGCGAGGACATCATCACCGACCTCAGCAAGGTCTCGGCGCTCACGGTCATTTCGCGCAACTCGGCCTTCACTTTCAAAGGCAAGCACGTCGATTTGCCGCAAGTCGCGCGGCAGCTCAAGGTGAGCCACGTGCTGGAGGGGAGCGTCCGCAAGTCGGGCAACCGCCTGCGCATCACCGCACAGCTCATCGACGGCGCGACCAACGGCCATGTCTGGGCCGAGCGCTATGACCGCGACCTCTCCGACATCTTTGCGCTGCAGGACGAGCTCGCACAGGCGATCGTCAAGGCCCTGAGACTCAAGCTGCTGCCGGAGGAGAAGAAGGCGATCGAGGAGCGCGGCACGGAGAGCGTCGAGGCCTACGACAAGTATCTGCGCGCGAAGCCCTTCACTGTCTCACGGGACGTGAAGCGCGCGGTTGAGCTTTATCAAGAAGCCCTCGCGCTCGATCCGCAGTTCATCCAGGGTTGGGTGGAACTGGCGGACGCGCTCAGGATCTCGATGATTTTCTTTCCGGAGACGGCAAAGGCCGCCAATGAGGGAATGGACCGTGCGCTGCAGCGCGTGGACGCGCTTGCGCCGAATAGCGCCATGACCTACACGATGCGGGGCGCGCAAAGACTCCTTCGCTACGACTGGCAAGGCTCCGAGCAAAACTACACGAAGGCGGTCGAGCTGGCCAAGGGCAACGAGGCGCCGTTCCGCGCCTATGGCTTGGTTCTATCGATCTTGGGACGTCATCAGGAGGCGCTTGTCGCCGCGCAGGCCTCGTTGCGCGTGGACCCCTTGGCGCTCTTTGCCTCCTTTTATCTGCAATGGCAGCTGGATCTCGCCGGTCGTGACGAGGATGCCGACGCCGAATATGCGCGCAGCAAGGATTTGCCCGGCGATCACGTCCCCATCGAGTGGCGCGCCGTAACGCGCATGTGGGCCCGCGGGGACGACGTCCGCGCCAAACAGCGGTTCATCGCTTCCTTCGGCCACGATACGACGTTCATGCCCTGTCATCCCCAGCTCGCGCACGTGCTGGACGAGCCCGACGAAGCGCTCGCCATCATCCGCGCCGCCTTCGATGACTTGCGCTACCAGGATGGCTCGCGCCTCGGGACGCTCGCGCATTGGGCCGAGCACTATGGCGACCGTGATCTCGCATTCGCAGCTTTGCGCCGCGGCTTCGTCGAGATGCATGGCCAGACCGTCATCGACATTTGGATGCCGGTGTTCGCCGAGCTGCGGCGCGATCCGCGCTTCAAGGATCTCGTGCGCGACCTCGGCCTCTACAACTACTGGCGCCGGAGCGGCAAGTGGGGCGAGCATGCGCGGCCTGTAGGCGAGGATGACTTCGAGGTCTGGTGATGGCCTGCACTCCCGTTTTGGGGCAGAGTCCGCCCGATCGCCGCATCGGCGACGGCGACGCGGTGTATCTGGACCGCCCCAATTCCTTTGGCGGATTTTTCGAGGAATTACTGACGATCGACTTCGACCGCGCGTAATGCGTTTGTCGTGCGGCGGCGCGCGGGCCGTACCTCAAACGCGCCCCCGGACCTTCGCTACCCACCACCGTAACCCGACGAAGAGGAAGCGCCAGTCGTGGAAGAACTCCGGCGGCTTGCCTTCGACCACGTGGCCGATGAATTGCAGGGCCCAGCCGGCGATGAACAGCACCGCGGGGACGATCCAGAATCCGTGCACCAGCCACGCGGCGGCGAACAGCGGCAGCGAGAGCACGATCAGGGGAATGCCGAACGTGTGGCACAGGCGGTTCACCGGATGCCGGTGGCTGACTTCGTACCGCCTGACCCAATCGTCCCAGGACCGACCTCCAAGCATAGCGGCTCCTGATGCCCGGGAATCACCCGGCGCAGCGATCGAGTGAACGCGACACGATCTTACTGGCGAAGCTCGCGGTGGTCGAGCGACAGCTTCCCAGGTGGCACGCCGCTGGGCACCCTTCGGCAATTCGGGCACAATCAGCCTGGGCGTAACGCTCGGTCACGGGGGTAAACACGATGCGTACCGTGTGGATTGGCTCTGCTGCGGTGCTGATGCTCGTCCTCTCCGGTTGCGGCTACAACCGCTTCCAGTCCCAGGACGAGCAGGTCAAATCCGCCTGGTCCGAGGTGCTCAATCAATATCAACGGCGTTTCGACCTGATCCCGAATCTCGTCAATACCGTGAAGGGCTATGCCGCCCAGGAGCAACGAGTCTTTCTCGGCGTGGCCGAGGCACGCAGCCGGGCGGGCAGCATCCAGGCGACCCCGGCGCTTCTCAATAATCCGCAGGCTTTCGCGAAATTCGAGGCCGCCCAGGGCCAGCTGACGGGCGCGCTGTCGAGGCTGCTCGCGGTATCCGAGAACTATCCGCAACTGAAATCCGATCAGAACTTTCTCGCTCTGCAGGCGCAGCTCGAGGGGACGGAGAACCGCATTGCCGTGGCACGCATGCGCTACATCGGCGCGGTCCAGTCCTACAATGTCCTGGTGCGCAGCTTCCCGACGAATCTCACGGCCAAGATGTTTGGGTACACGGTGAAACCCAACTTCAGCGTGCAGAACGAGGCGCAAGTCGCGGCGCCGCCGACGGTGAGCTTTGCACCGGCTGCCACCGGCACGGGTGACGCGGGGACATCTGCGCCTGCGCCGGCCGGGGCGCCTGCACCTGCGCCTGCGCCAGCGGGCGCACCGGCCGGTCAGTGAGACGCGCCGCTCGGCCGTGTCTCGTGCCCCGATCGTAGCGCTCGCGCTCGCGCTGCTCGCCGGCGCATCGTCGCTCGCGCAGGCCCAGACGGAGGTGCCCGTGCCTCCGCTGCGGGCGCGCGTGACCGACCTTACCGGAACACTCACGGCGGATCAGGAGCAAAGCCTCGATCAGCAACTTGCTGCGCTCGAGGCAAGCAAGGGGAGCCAGCTTGCCGTGCTGATCATCCCCACCACGGCGCCCGAGACGATCGAGCAGTTCGGCATCCGGGTGGGCGATCAGTGGAAGCTCGGCCGCAAGGGAGTGGATGACGGCGCCATTCTCATCGTCGCGAAGAACGATCGGCACGTGCGCATCGAGGTCGGCTACGGTCTCGAGGGCGCGCTGAACGATGCCACCTGCGAGCGGATCATCAGCGAGACCATCATTCCGCAGTTCCAGCAGGACGACTTCTACGGCGGCATCAGCGCGGGTCTCGCGCGCATGATTCAAGTCGTCAACGGGGAGCCGCTGCCGCCGGCACCACCGTATCGCGCGCCACGGCGCAATAGCTTGCATTCCCTCGGGCCCATCCTGCTGCTGCTCGTGTTGATCGTCGGCGGCTTCACCCGCTCCGCCTTCGGTAAGGTACCCGGCGCCGCCGTGACGGGTGGGGTTATCGGGCTCGTGGCGTGGCTGTTCGCCGGCGCACTGGCCATTGCTGTCGGCGCCGGCCTCATCGGCTTTTTCTTCACGCTCTTGAGCGGCGGCATGATGGGCCCGTTCATGATGGGAGGTATGGGCGGAGGCTTTCGCGGCGGGTTCGGTGGAGGGTTCGGCGGATTTGGCGGGAGCGGCGGCGGAGGATTCGGAGGCGGGTTTGGCGGAGGCGGCGGAGGCTTCGGTGGGGGCGGGGCCTCCGGGTCGTGGTAGCAATGGCGCTCTCGAGGCACATCAAACATCTGACGACGATGCCTTGGCGCGTGCGGCGTGCCTTCCCGCCTGCGAGTCTCCGGGCGATCGAGCAGGCCATCCATCGCAGCAGGGGGCAGCACGTCGGCGAGATCCGATTCGTCGTGGAGGGTGCGCTGCACGGCGCGCGCTTGTACCACGGACAATCGCCGCGGGAGCGGGCGATCGAGGTGTTCTCGATGCTCCGCATGTGGGACACCGAGCACCGCAACGGCGTTCTCCTCTATCTGCTGCTCGCGGACCGCGCCGTCGAGATCGTTGCCGACCGCGGCGCGCACGTGAAGATCGGCTCTCCGGAGTGGGAGCGGATCTGCCACACGATGGAGGCCGCGTTCAAGGAAGGACGCTATGAGGAGGGCGTGCTGCGTGGCATCGAGAGAGTCACGCAATGCCTCGCTCAGCACTTTCCGGGCGGTGCAGCCGCTGCCGCTGCGAGTGGCGGCTCCGGGCGCGGGGAGTTGCCGGACTCTCCGGTGGTGCTGCCGTGACGGAGGCGTGGCAGATGCCACGCAGTCGATGGCATTACACCACGCCGCTCACGCTCCGATGAATCCCGGGAGCCGCAGTGCCTTGGCATCAAAGGATGCCGTGGCGCGGCACTCGAGCGCCCAATGCCGAGCGCCGATCAGGCAGTCCGCGAACTGCGTGGTCGAGTCTCTCCACAGGAACAAGGCCTGCTCGAGCGATGCTTCATCCTCGAATGTGAGCTCGACCGAATCGAGCAAACCCGAGAATGCACCGAGGATCTCGGGCTTCTCGAGCCCGTAGCGGCTG
>JASHTA010000084.1 GCA_030040795.1 Gammaproteobacteria bacterium
GGTCCTGGCCCTGGCGCCGGTCCTGGCCTGGCAGCGGGTCGTGGCGGCCCCGGCGCACCGGCTGGTCGGCGGTTCGGCGGTCCCCCGGGACCTCCTCAGCCGCCAGTCGTTCTCAGCCGCGATGGCAAGCAATACGACTTGACCCGCACCAACGTACGATCCGGTACCGAGATCGAGGTGACCACCAAACGGCCGTCCATGTCCCTGCGCCTCAGCGAACTGGATCGCGGCTCGTGGGTGATCTTCGATCTGCCGGGATTCACCACTGCAGCCTCGGGTACGCGGGAGGACAGCCTGAATGCGCTGCGCAAGGCCAGCGTCACCTCGTACTACAAGGGCAAGGATTCGCTCTGGGTCAAGGTTGTCTCCAACGGTGAAGGCGCCAACGCCGGCGGCGTTGCCGCCATTGGAACCAGCGTCCTGGTTAGCCGGTGAGCTGAATCCTGTCGTATGAGCAAGAGCCCCCGGCTGCGCCGGGGGATTCTCACATGCACGGGTGCGAAGCACGGCCGCCACAGCGTTTGCCGCTGCTGCGGTCGAGTGGTAGCCGGTGCCTCGCAACCGAGTCACCCGCCAGCTCGTTGCGTTCGAACCGATGGACTCCGGCGTCCCTGGAAGTCATTCGACGTTCTGCACCTGCTCGCGCATCTGCTCGATCACGACCTTCATGTCGACCGCGGCACGCGTCGTCTCGAGGTCCTGGGATTTTGACGAGAGCGTGTTCGCCTCGCGATTGAGCTCCTGCATGAGGAAGTCGAGACGGCGGCCGGCAGGGCCGCCCGCCTCGCCGCCGACGATCACGCGGCGGATCTCATCGATATGCGCCGTGAGGCGGTCGAGCTCCTCATCGATGTCGAGCCGCTGGAGTAGCAGCGCGAGCTCCTGCTCCAGCCGATCGTGAGCCACGTTGACCGAGAGCTCGGCGAGGCGCTCGTCGAGCCGCGCGCGGATGCGCGCCTGCACCTCGGGGAGTCTTGCGCGCACCTGCTCCACCAGGCTTCCGAGTGCATCGCAACGTTGCTCGACCAACTCTTTGAGGCGCGCGCCCTCGCGCCTGCGTGTCTCCACGAGGTCCGACAGCGTCGAGGCGGCAAGCTCCCGCGCCGCGGCGAGGAGCTCCTCCGTGCCGGCGCCGGTGTTGCGAAGAACACCCGGCCAGCGCAGCACGTCGAGAGGGCTCAACGTGGAGAGGCCTTTCGGCATCTCGGCCGACACCTCGCGAACCCGTGCCAGCAGGCGCTCGAGGGCATCGGGATCGAGCTCGAGCGCTCGCTCGGCGCCCTGGGCGGCCCGGTAGACGAACGTGCAATCCACTTTGCCGCGCTTCAGCTCGCGGGCGAAGGTCTGCCGCAGCTCATGCTCGAGGCTGCGCAGGTCGTCGGGGAGGCGAAAGCCCGTCTCGAGGAAGCGGTGGTTGACGCTGCGCAGCTCGCAGACGAGCGTGCCCAAGGGTCCGGAGGCTTCGCGGCGCGCGAAGCCGGTCATACTCGCGATCATGCAACTCAGCTTAACGCCGCCGCGCCCGGGGTGCTATAAAGCGCGCCGAACGTGGCAGATGAACAGGGCCGTCCTTGCAGGTCGAGTACGCCGATCTGAGCCTCCTCGGGAACCGCGATGACAATCAAGATCGTGTCGCGGTCGCCGTCGCGGAGCACGCTGCCCTGCTCGTCGTGGTGGATGGCATGGGCGGGCACGCGGAAGGGGGCCGCGCGGCGGAAGTGACGCGGCAAGTGGTGCTCGAGACCTTCTGGCACACGCCACAGCCGCTGTTCGATCCGCTTGGGTTCCTCCATCTCACGATCGGACGCGCTCACGAGGAGGTCGTGCGGATCGGCATGCACCTGCCGCTCGAGCAGCGCCCGCGTGCGACGTGCGCCGTGTGTCTGGTGCAGCAGGGGTGGGCCTGGTGGGCCCACGTGGGCGACAGCCGCATCTACCATCTGCGGCACGGCGCGGTGATCGCGCGTACACGCGATCACAGCCATGTCGAGCTTCTGTTTCGAGAGGGTCTGATCACCGCGGAGCAGGCGCAGACGCACCCCATGCGGAATTTCGTCGAGTGCTGCCTCGGCGGAGACCCGGTGCTGCCGGACATGTCCGTCGGCCGCCGCCGCAGCCTGCAGCCTGACGATGTGGTGCTGCTGTGCACCGACGGCCTCTGGAGCGGCGCGCCCGAGGAGCAGATCGCCCACCTCACCACGCCCGGCAAGCCGCTCCGAGAGATGCTGGCCACGGTCTGCCAGAGCGCGGTCGTGAACAACGGTCCGGGCAGCGACAACACCTCCGCCGCCGCGCTGCGGTGGTGCGGCCGGTGAGCCGCAGCAGGCCGAGCGGCCGGGCGCCGGACGAGCTGCGGGAAGTGCGGCTCGCGCGCGGGGTCGCCAAGCATGCGGAAGGATCGGCGCTCGTCGAGTTCGGCGATACGCGAGTCCTGTGCACGGCGAGCGTCGAGGACTCCATTCCGCCATTCCTGCGGGGCAAGGGCCAGGGCTGGGTGACGGCGGAGTACGGCATGCTGCCGCGCTCGACGCATACCCGTTCCGCACGGGAGGCCGCGCGCGGCAAGCAAAGTGGGCGC
>JASHTA010000085.1 GCA_030040795.1 Gammaproteobacteria bacterium
GCCCAGGCCCCGGCACAGGCGCCGGCACAGGCCTCAGCACAGGCCTCAGCACAAGCCCCAGCCCAGGCCCTGGCACAAACGCCGGTACCGGCACCAGCACAAACGGCGCCACAAACGGCGGCACAAACGCCGAGACAAGCGCCGTCGCCGGTCGCCAGCTCGTCCGCACCGGCCGGCGCGGCATCGATTCAAACTGCGCGATCTCCGCCCGACTCATCCGCCTCCGTCAATCCCGAGGATCTCGTCCCGGCCGTCGAGCCGCCGAAGGGCTCGTCCGCGCCGGACAGCGGCGGATCGGACGTGCGCGCGACAGAAAGCGGCCTGCCGACCTACCAGGACGCGGCAGCCGTGCCTGGCGCGAATCTGCCGTCGTTGGAGCTCGAATTTCACGCGTACTCCGCCAACCCCGATCAGCGCTTCGTTTTCCTCAACAAGACCACGTTGCACGAGGGCGACTCGCTCCCGCAGGGCGTACACGTGGACGCGATCACCCCCGACGGGGTGATTCTGTCGTATCACGGCACGAGATTTGTGTTGCGGCAGTGAGCGTGTTGCCGCAGCGAGCGTCCCGTGTTGCGGCAGTGAACGTCCCATTGATGACCAACTTCACAGAAGCGGCACGCCTTTCGGGCCAAAATCCGCGCGGGGCGGCTATTTAGCCCATCCTGGATCCAGGGGTCCCACGTCCAGGATCGCCGGCCCCGGCCGCCCCTAGGGGGCATGGAAGGTCGCGACGTGTCCGAGAGTGCACTGCAACAAGTGCCGGCGAGCGCGCCCGGCGCCATCGATCTACCCACGAACGGCGTGAGCACCAGCGAGAGTCTCGTCGCGCTGACTCTCGACCATTCGCTCAAGGAAACGCTGTCGGCCGTAGCTCCGGAGCATGTGCTCACGTTCGTGGCCGACGTGCAGGACCTGTCGCGGCATCTGCAGGTCGAGCCGGCGGGAGTGGCGATCCTCGACAGCGCCGCGCTCAATGTCCCGCTCGGTGAGCTGACCCAGCGGCTGCGCGCTCAGTTTCCTGAGCTGGTGCTCGTCGTCGCCGGCGGCCTCGAGGATCAGGCGGCCCTGTCGAGCCAGATCGCGCAGGGCACCATCTACCGGTTCCTGCACAAGCCCGTTTCCGCGCAGCGAGTCAAGCTGTTCGTCGATGCCGCGTGGCGAAGGCACGACGTGGAGCACGCGACGGGAACGTTCGCGCAGCTGAAGCTCAATGCGCCCTCGAGCGAGCCCGTGCTTTCGCGCCGTGTATTGTGGATCGGCGCGGGAGCGCTCGCGCTGATCGTATCGGGAGCGCTGGCGATCGGGCTCCATCAAGCGCTCTCGCGTGGCCGCGTGGCGGCCTCGAGCACGGTGGCGTCGGGCGTGGCGGCATCGGGCGCAGTGGCATCGGGCGCAGTGGCACCGGGCGTGACAGCACCGGGCGTGACAGCACCGGGCGCGGCGGGTGCCCCAGTCGACGCGCACTCCTCGGCCTCTCCAGCGGAATCTGCGCTGCTGGCAAGGGCCGACGCTGCGCTCGCCGCCGGGGCACTCTCGCCTCCACCCTCGGAGAATGCCGCCGACCTTTACCGGCAAGTCCTGGTACAGGATCCCTCCAACGCCCGCGCTCGGCAGGGGTTGCAGCGTGTCGCGGATGGCTTGCTCACCGGAGCCGAGCAGGCCTTGCTCGCCGAGCACCTGGACGAGGCGGCGCGGCTCACCGCCGCGGCACGCGCGATCGAGCCCGACAACGTTCGAGTGACGTTCCTCGCGGCGCAGATCGATAAGGACCGCCGGGCCGGACTCGGGAGCCCGTCGCAGGGTGGGCTCAACGCCTCGACTCGGCGCGAAGCCGTGGGGGGAGGGGCGGTCAGCCATGATCGCTCGGCCCTTGCCGGCCCTTCCGCCTCAGGCAAGGCGAGCCCGGCGGCGTCCGCGCAGAAAGCTCAGCGCGATGCCGACTCGCTCGAGATGCAGGCACAGGTGAAATCTCTCCTGGAGCGGGCGCAGGCCCGGACACAGAGCGGCGATCTGCTCGCGCCAGCGGAGAACAACGCCAAGTTCTTCCTCGATGCGGCGGCGGCACTTGCGCCGCGCGATGCGGCCGTGCGCGCGGCGCAGCGAGACCTCGCGACGCGAATGCTCGGGCAAGCGCGCGCCGCCGCTCAGGCCGGCAATCTTCCCGAGGGCGAGCGCTGGGCTCAGGCCGCGAGCGATGCCGGCGCGTCGAGTGAGGACCTCGCGGCCGTCCTGAGCTCGCTCGAGAGCCTGCGTGCCCGCACTCAGCCGGCCGCGACCGACCAGGCCCTCACGCTGTTCGACCAGCGGCTCACGCAGGGTCGGTTGGTGAGCCCGCCCCGTGACAGCGCTCAGTATTATCTCGCCCAGCTCGAGGCAGCCGCTCCGACCCGGCCCTCTACGGTGCTCGCCCGCTCGGCGCTGGCGTCCCGTCTGCTCGACGAGGCGCGCCGCGCGACGGCGGACAACGATCTCGCCGGCGCACAGCAGTGGCTCGCACAGGCCCGCACGGTCGGCGCAAGCGCACCCGACGCCGATGCCGTCGAGCGCGCAATCGCCGACGCGCGCGAAGCGGCCGAGATCCGTCCCGAAAGCACGCTCGAGAAGGTGCACAATGTGCTGCCGGTGTACCCGATGGTCGCCGACCGGCTGGGCCGCGGCGGCTTCGTCGAGATGCTGTTCACTGTGCGCACCGACGGAACCGTGGGCGACATCACCGTCACCCATGCCGACCCGCCCGGAATGTTCGATTCGGCGGCCGTCGGGGCTGTGCGCCAGTGGCGCTACCGTCCCGTGGAGCGCAATGGCCATCCGGTCGAGCAACGCGTTAGATTGCGCGTGGTGTTCAAGCCCTGAGGCCCGCACGAGCTCCCATGAAGGCGAAGTTTCTCTTCATCGACCGGGACGCGCGCTACCGCGAGTGGCTGCGGCATCACCTCGGTGT
>JASHTA010000086.1 GCA_030040795.1 Gammaproteobacteria bacterium
CGATGATCTCGAGCGACAGCTCCAGGCGATCCGCCTCTTCCGCATCGACGGTCAGGCCGATTCCCGCCTCGCGGGCGAGCTGCACCAGCCCTCGCAACCGCGGCACGAGCTCCTCGAGCACCCGGCCGCGCTGCGCTGGCTCGTAGCGCGGATGAATCGCCGAGAGCTTCACGGAGATGCCGGGACGTCCCCGCACGTCTGCGGCGAATTGCCCCGTGCGCGCCTGAGCGCCGATGGCCTGGATCGCCTGTTCGTAGCGGCGCAGATAGCGCTCGGCATCCTCGGCGGTGATCGCCGCCTCGCCGAGCATGTCGAAGGAGTAGCGATAGGCCCGCTCGCGAGGCCCGGCGGCGCGCACCAGGGCTTCCTCGATCGTGCGGCCCATCACGAACTGATGGCCGAGGATGCGCATCGCCTGACGCAGCGCCGACCGCGCGACGGGCTCGCCGAGGCGGCTCGCGAGCCGCCCGAACCAAGCGCGCACGGGCCCGATCTCCGTGCGATCGATCTCCACGAGGCGACCTGTCAGCATCAGGCCCCAGGTGGAGGCATTGACGAGCAGCGATTCGCCTCCGAGATGCTCTTCCCAGTCGCCCGCGCCGACCTTGTCGGCAATGAGCCGGTCAGCCGTCTGCGCATCCGGAATGCGAAGCAGCGCCTCGGCGAGGCACATGAGGATCACTCCTTCGCGCGAGGCGAGGTGATACTCGCGGAGCAGGGCATCGAGACCGCCGCCGCTCGGCCGGGCGGCGCGGACAGCTTCGACCAGACGCAGCGCCCGCGCGGACACGGCCGCTCGCTGCGGCGGATCGAGCCGCGCCAGATCGGCGAGCCGGCGCACGACGGGCTCCTCCGGACTCAGGTATTTCGCGTTGATCGCGGCGCCCACGGCCGTTTCGGCAGAGCCGTCGACGACAAACGCGTGCGCGGACATTGTGGTCGGTGCTGGGCGTCCGTTGGCCCGTTAGTGTTGGGCGTCCACCCCGGACGATTCCAGCACGCTGGCGCCGCGCGCAGAGCTCCCCGCGCGGGAAACCTCGAGCGAGAAGGGAGTGAAATTCGTGTCGCGGTCGTAGTAGTCCTCCTGCTCCGCGCGCTTGAGGAAGCCGACCAGCTTGTACGTGAGGGGAGTCGCAACGATCTCCCAGCTCGTCTTGAGCACGTACTGCGCCGCCGTGACGCTGAACACCTCGGCCGGCGACATGACGCCGCTAAAGGCGAGCGTATAGAACAGCCCCGAGTCCACGAGCTCGCCGCACGCGGTGGAGCCGATCGTGCGCATCCACAGCCAGCGGCCACGGGTCAACAGCTTCATCTTCGCGAGCACGAAGCTGTTCACGAACGAGCCGCACCAAAACGCGATCATTGATGCCGCGGCGATGCGCGGGGTGCTGCCGAAGACCTGCGCGACGGCGGCCTGCTTGTCCTTCCAGATGTCGGCCGGCGGCAGTTGGACGATCACCGTCGCCATGACGGAAGCGAATGCCAGCGCAACGAATCCGGCCCACACGGCGCGGCGGTCCCGCGCGTAGCCGTAGACTTCCGTGAGCACGTCCCCGAAGAAATAGGAGATGGGGAAGAACAGCACGCCCGCCACGTAGTCGTGCGAGCCGATCCAGGGCAAGTGGATGGTCGAGACCTTCGAGGGCCCGATGAGATTCGCGCACAGCAAGACGCAGACGTAAGCGCCGAGGATCAAATCGTAGTATTTGTAGCTCTTCATGAGTGCCTAATCCCGCCCCCGAGTATAATCGACGCACGAGCCACAGGAATCGCTCACCCGTGAATCCATCCTTCCTGGAAGACCTGACGGAGAGCCTCGGGGAGCTGCGCGGACAAGGACTGTACAAGAGCGAGCGCGTCCTCGAGAGTCCCCAGGGCGGCGTGGTGCGCACGGCATCGCGCGAAGTGATCAATCTGTGCGCCAACAACTATCTCGGGCTCGCCAACCACCCGGCGGTTCGCGAGGCAGCGCACCGCGCGATCGACCGCTACGGCTACGGCATGGCGTCCGTGCGCTTCATTTGCGGCACGCACGGCGTGCACAAGCAGCTCGAGGCGCGCTTGAGCCGCTTCCTCGGCACCGAGGATGCGATCCTCTACTCCTCCTGCTTCGATGCGAACGGCGGCCTGTTCGAGGCCCTTCTCGACGAGCGTGACGCCGTCATCTCCGATGCGCTCAATCACGCGAGCATCATCGACGGCATTCGGCTCTGCAAGGCACAGCGGCTGCGCTATGCCAACGGCAACATGGGCGAGCTCGAGAGCTGCCTCGAGCAGGCCGCCGCGGCGCGCACGCGGCTCGTCGCGACCGATGGAGTGTTCTCGATGGACGGCATCGTCGCGAATCTCCGCGCCATTTGCGATCTGGCGGACCGCTACGGCGCGCTCGTCATGGTGGACGACTCGCATGCGGCCGGCTTCCTCGGCGCGCACGGCCGCGGGACGCCCGAGCACTGTGGCGTCGCGGGACGGGTGGACATTCTGACGGGCACGCTCGGCAAGGCGCTCGGCGGAGGCAGCGGCGGCTACACCGCCGCGCGCCGGCCGGTGATCGAGTGGCTGCGGCAGC
>JASHTA010000087.1 GCA_030040795.1 Gammaproteobacteria bacterium
CGCGCCGGCTAACATCACCTTCCCGGGACCTTGCCCATGCGTGCGACTGGCGGTGCAGAAGCCAGCAGCGCGATGCAGAGGGCCCAGGTCGCACTGATCGCGAACTCCCGAGCTCCAATCGCGAGCGGAAACGTCAAAGCCCGGGTTGTGATCAGCCTCCCGTTGAGAAACTCCCAAATAAGGAGGTACCCGAGGCATGCCCCAAGCAGTGATATCAGGACCCCTTCGACAACGATGGACGTCGCGATCGGAGGCGTACCGAAGCCGATCGCTCTCAGTGTGCCGATCTCTCGGCGGCGGGCATCGACCGCGGCGTAGCAGCTGTTAACGGCAGCACAGGCGGCCGCGGCCGCCAGGATCGCGCCAATGAAGTAGCTCACAAAATCGAGGAAGCGGCGTGTTGCGTCAAAGGTTTGCTCGCGAAGCCTCGCTTCCCGATAAACATCCAGCATGAGCGTCGGCTCACGCTGAACCCTATCCGCAAACTGACTGAATTGCCCTGCGGAGTTGAGAATGGCCACAATCTGCTCGTACGCGCTGCGCCCAACCGCCGAGAGTAGCGTATCCGCGTCGGCGAACAGTACTTGATCAAAGTAGGACCCGGTGTTGGCGAATGTCCCGACTATGGTCCAGGGCGCGCCCCGAATGAGCACACGGTCGCCGATATCGAGGCCCTTATCGAGCCGCTCGCTCTCGGAGCTCGCCAGCAGCTCGTGCAGGCCAGCGCGCGGCCAACGGCCATGGAAAACGTGAATTTCAGGATACACGCGGGGGTTCGTGATCCCAAGAACGAAGACGCTTCCTCCCTTATTCGCGCGCGTCTGCACGTACAGCGAAATCGTGGCGATGGCCGCGACAAGAGGGTGTCCTTGCGGGTCCTTCTTGATATCTGGATCGCTAGCGACGGTGGCAAACACCTCGTGTGAGACAACGCTTACGTCGGGAACCGGGGCACCGCGGCTCAGCAGCACGACCCGATCCGCGCGCGTGCCTTGGGTTGCCCAGATGTGCAGTCCTTCCCCCATCGACAGAAGCGCGACGAGCACCATTACCGCGCAGGTCATACTGACGATAGTCGTCAGCGGCGCGCCGAGGCGTGCGGGCAGGGAGCGCAAGGCCCATGCGGAAAAGACAGCGGCCTGTCGGATCGAAACCATGCATTCGTTCCCTATTGCACGGCCAGCAGCTCTGCGATCTTCACGCGCGATGCCTGCCAGGCCGGTATGGCGCCGCTCACGAGCGCCAGCGTAGCGGCGACAAGGCACGCGATCACTCCTAGGGACGGCGGAACCGATAGCGCCAGATCTTCGGCATTGACGAGCCTGCGAGCGTGGGGCAGCGCCATTGCCGCGAGTGAAATCCCCAAAAGTGCGCCGCAGATCCAAGTCACCGCAGATTGCGCAAGCACCAGGCACAGAATACGTGGGGACGAAAATCCGATCGCTTTCAGAACGGCGAGCTCACCTCGGCGCTCCCGCACCGATTGCATCATTAGCGTCCCTGTCGCAACCAGCAGAGACAGGAGTCCGATCGTGCTGATCGCCCGCGCAAGAAAACCGATGTCACCGATACTTTGGAAAGACGCCTGTGCGACCTGCGAGTCGCTCGACGTACGCGTCGGACTGGCTGAGTTCTCGAACGTGGCGTCGATATTGCGCGCGATATCAGGGGCTTCCGACGCCTGCATAACCTTGACGCCGAAGATATTCCCTGGTCGCGATCGATCGACCTGGACTCATTCAAGTATGGGTAGTTGATCAAGAACACGTCGGAGAATTCTGGTTGTTCAGTCTGCGAGAAGAATCCGACCACATCGAATGTCCAGGTCTTCGACCCGTCCGTGTGCGGAACGAAGCACTGAAGCGATACACGCTCGCCGGCCTTCCAATGAAGACGCTGTTCGAGTACCGCGCCGACGAGCACCCCGGCTCGGGTCTGCTCGAGCGCTTTGAGCTGTGCAAGTGGAGCCTTGTATTCGCCGTAAACGGCAAAATAGCTCGCTGGGTCGATGCCGAGGCCAAAGACGAAGTCGTTCGCTCGCCGATACGTACAGGGCAATTGCGACTCGAAGGCGACCTGTTCAACACCCGGAAATTGCTTGAGGCGAGCGGCGAGCGCAACGGGAAGCGGGCCGCCCCGGCTACCGACGAACAGGCGGTCGGCATGCGCGTGGGCCATCGCAAGCCGCATGCTCGCATTCAGTCCTTGTAGCGTGCCTAAGAGCATAAATATGAAGATCACCTGCAATAAGACGAGAGCGAAGGCCGTCCGATTGCGCGCGATTCCGGCGAAGGCAAGCGGGAGGAATTTCACTATCGATACTCGTCCAGCGGGACTGGGCTAAACGTGTGGCGTTCCCCAATCCGACCCCAGCCTTATCGCCGCAATGTGCATTCAGGTGACCGGCCGGTTCACCGCGGCCACCATATCGCTCCGCCGTCGGCGATGATAGTCATTGCCGTCGGCGCGAGGCGAGTGAATACATCCGCCGATCGGAACCGCTCGCGCGTGAAGACGATCCAGCGGCGGTCATGGGACAGGGTTGGACTGTAGTTCGATTCCAGATTGCTCATAAAAGTGCGGCTAAGA
>JASHTA010000088.1 GCA_030040795.1 Gammaproteobacteria bacterium
CGATACTCCATGAGCGTCGGCACGACCATCGACATCATCTGAATGATGATCGATGCCGAGATGTAGGGCATGACGCCCATCGCGAAGAGCGACAGCCGCGCGAGCGCACCGCCCGAGAACATGTTGGCCATGCCGAGGATGGTGTTCTGCTGGTCGTTGAAGAAGCGGGCCACCGCTTGCGGATCGATCCCCGGCACGGGGATCCACGACCCGATGCGATACACGACCATGCCGCCGACCAGGAACAACAGCCGGTTGCGGATCTCTCCGAAGCGCGCCGCCTCGCCAAGCGCGGCGGCCGGATTGTTGAATGTCGTGTTGGCCACTACTCTCCTCCTTGCCTGCGAGCCGCGCCGCCGCTCAGGCGTCCACCTTGCCGCCTGCGGCCGTGATCGCCGCCAGGGCGCCCCGGGTCGCCGCGATGCCCTTGAGCGTCACGGCCTTCTTGAGCTCGCCGGAGAGCACCACCTTGGCGCGCTCGGTCGGCAGCGGAACGATGCCGGCGTCCTTGAGCGCCTGCAGGTCGATCACCTCGGCCTCGACGCGCGCAAGCTCGTGCAGCCTCACCTCGGCGCGCGTCGGCTGGATCTTGGACCGGAACCCGACCTTCGGCATGCGCCGCTGGATCGGCATCTGGCCGCCCTCGAACCCCACCTTATGATAGCCGCCCTTGCGCGCCCGCTGGCCCTTGACGCCGCGGCCGCACGTCTTGCCCTGGCCGGCCGAGGCGCCCCGGCCGACGCGCAGCCTGCGCCGCTTGGCGCCCCGTGCGGGCTTCAGTGTGTTGAGTCGCATGGTCAGGCCTCTTCCACTTTCAGCAGGTGCACGGCCCGTTGGATCATGCCCCGGTTCTCCGGCGTATTGGCGACCGTGACGGTCTGATGCCGCCGGCGCAGGCCGAGCCCGCGCACCGAGGCCGCGATGTTCGCGAGCTGGCCGTGACAGCTTTTGACCAGCGTCACGCGCAATCGATCCGCCGCGCCCCGATTCACGCCGTGATCTCCTCGAGGCTCTTGCCGCGCTTCGCCGCGATCTCCTCCGGCGAGCGCACGCTCGAGAGGGCATTGATGGTCGCGCGCACCACATTGATCGGATTGCGCGACCCATAGCTCTTCGCGAGCACGTTGCGCACGCCGACACACTCCAGGACCGCGCGCATTCCACCCCCCGCGATGACTCCGGTGCCGTCCGATGCCGGTTGCATCCGCACGCGGGTGGCGCCGTGCTCGCCCTCGACCGCATAGTAGAGCGTGTCGTTGCGCAGGGCGACGCCGATCATGTTCTTGCGCGCCTGCGCCATGGCCTTGGAGATGGCAACCGGCACCTCGCGGGCCTTGCCGAAACCGTAGCCGACGCGGCCGGCGCCGTCGCCCACGACCGTAAGCGCCGTGAAGCCGAACTGCCGGCCGCCCTTGACGACCTTCGCCGTACGGTTCACCGCGACGAGCTTCTCGAGCAGCTCGTCCGCCTGTCCTTTCTCTGCCCTTGCCATCTCGCTTACCTGTCGGAGCCGCAGCCCCTGTCAGAACTGGAGGCCGGCTTCGCGCGCGGCGTCCGCCAGCGCCTTCACCCGCCCGTGAAACTGAAATCCCGAACGGTCGAACGCGACCTCCGTGATGCCGGCTGCCTTCGCCCGCTCGGCGATCACCCGGCCGACGGCTTTCGCCGCAGCCACGTTTCCCGTGCCCTTCAGGCCCTCGCGGACGGCCGCCTGCAGAGTCGAGGCCGCCGCCAGCACCCGGGCACCCGAAGCATCGGTGAGCTGCGCGTAGATGTGCCGCGGCGTACGGTGCACCGTCAGGCGCGCGACGCCGAGCGCATGGATGCGTGCGCGCGTCTTGACCGCGCGGCGCAGCCGCCGAGTCTTCTTGGTGATCATTTCTTCTTCCCCTCCTTGAGAGTGATCTGCTCGTTGGCATAGCGCACGCCCTTGCCCTTGTAAGGCTCCGGCGGGCGGATGGCGCGCACTTCCGCAGCGACCTGCCCGACTTTCTGCCGGTCGATGCCCTTGACGATGATCTCGGTCTGGCTCGGCGTATCGATCGTGATGCCTTCCGGGATCGGGAAGTTCACCGGATGGGAGAACCCGAGAGTGAGATTCAAGGTCTTGCCTTGCACCTGCGCGCGGAAGCCGACGCCTACCAGCTCGAGCTTGCGCTCGTAGCCCTTCGTGACGCCGAGGACCATGTTCGCGAGGTGCGCGCGCGTGGCGCCCGCTTGCATCGCGATGCCGTCGCTCTCGCCGTACTTCACGGCGAGCTTCTTCTCCTCCTGCACGACGTGGATGCCCTGCTTCAGAGGGAGCGTGAGCGTGCCCTTGGCGCCCTTGATGGTCACCTGCTCGGCGGCGATCGTCGCGGTCACGCCCTGCGGCAGGTCGATCACGGCTTTGGCAACCCTACTCATGGGCTTCGCCCAATTTTCAACGGGGATCGCGCTGCGCGCGACCCCGTACATGTAGCGGCGCTACGCGCCGGAAGAACCGCATGTTCGCGCATGGTGAGGCTCATGCCACTATGCACAGGACTTCGCCGCCCTGGCCGATCGAGCGCGCCTGACGGTCCGTCATGACGCCCTTCGGCGTCGACACGATCACGGTGCCCATGCCGCCCAGCACCTTCGGCAGCTCGTCCTTGCGGCGATAGATGCGCAGGCCGGGCCGGCTCACGCGCTCGAGGCGGTCGATCACCGGCCGGCCCTCGTAATACTTGAGCCCGATGATGAGGCTCTGCCTCGCACCGTCGCCGTCCAGGCGAAAATCGGCGATGTAACCCTCCTCCTTGAGCACGCGCACGATGGCGGTCTTGAGCTTGGAGGAGGCCATGCTCACCTCGGCCTTGCGCGCGGTCTGCCCGTTGCGGATGCGGGTCAGCAAGTCGGCGATGGGATCGGTCATGCTCATGCGGCTTATCCTTACCAGCTCGCCTTCGTGAGTCCGGGAATCTCCCCGCGCATGGCGACCTCGCGGATCTTCGCGCGCGACAGGCCGAACTTGCGATACACGCCCCGCGAGCGGCCCGTGATCTGGCAACGCTTGCGTTGCCGCGAGGGGCTCGCATCGCGCGGGAGGGATTGCAGCTGCGCCTGCGCGGCCGCCCGCTCCTCGGGGGACGTTCTCGGGCTTCGCACGAGCTCCTTGAGCTTCGCCCGCTTCGCCGCGTACTTCTTCACGATCTTCTCGCGACGCTTCTCGCGCTCCACCATGCTTGTCTTCGCCACGTCTGGAGTCCTCTTACTTCCTGAATGGGAAGTTGAACGCTTCGAGCAATGCTCGGCCCTGCTTGTTGTCCCGCGCCGTCGTGGTGATCGTGATGTCCATGCCCCGCAGCTGATCGATCTGGTCGTACTGGATCTCGGGGAAGATGATCTGCTCCTTCACGCCGAGGCTGTAGTTGCCGCTGCCGTCGAAGGAGCGCGGAGAGACGCCGCGAAAATCGCGGATGCGCGGGATCGCGATGTTGATCAGCCGGTCGAGGAACTCGTACATGCGAGCTCCCCGCAGCGTCACCTTGCAGCCGACCGCAAGGCCCTGGCGCAGCTTGAAGGAGGCGATCGACTTGCGCGACTTGCAGACGAGGGGCTTCTGGCCGGTGATCTTCGTCAAATCGGCGAGCGCGGCGTCCATCACCTTGCGGTCCGCGACAGCCTCGCCGACGCCCATGTTCACCGTGATCTTGGTGATCCGCGG
>JASHTA010000089.1 GCA_030040795.1 Gammaproteobacteria bacterium
CAGAGGCGCTCGGACTCGCGCCGAGTCCCGCGATGAGCGTCGCCGCTCCGGCCCCGGCGGCGAGCGTTCCCAGGAATTTGCGCCGATCGCTCGCCTCTTCTTCGATCTCCGCCGGCTCCGCCGGCGGCTGAGTGTTGGCCATAAGTTCCTCGTCTCGTTGTTGACGTGAATGAATCCGGACAGCGGTCGACGCTCGAACCAAATTCTCCGCCCGTCCGTCTTCCTACGGCGGCCGCGGCGCTCCCCCGCGTCGGAACGCGCGAGGACCGAGCGCCTTCAGTTCGTTGGCGCGCGAGACCAGGTAAGCCCGTATGGCCGCCGTATCCTCGGGCATCAGATCCTTCGCGAACGAGCCCATGCCCTTATCGGCCCGCACGCCCTGCAACACCACGGCATTGAAGCCGTCCTGCGTCCACAGCAGCGGAGTGACGGTGAGGTTCGGGAAGCTGCTGCGCAACTGCATGCCGTTCGCGCCGTGGCAGATCGAGCAGTACTGCGAGTAGAGCTCGCCGCCATGCGCGACGACGGCAGCCGTGGCGGTGGAAGGCGGCGGATTGAGCGTCCGGGGCGTGTAGGGCTCCGGCTTGGGCAGCACCGCCTTGCCGCCGAGCTCGAACACCAGCATGCGCGCGTTGGTCGGCGCAAAGTAGCCGCCCTGCGCGGCGCCTCCCACACTCGCTGCGACGTACTGGACCCCGTCGAGCTCGTAAGTGATCGGAGCGGCATATATCGCGGTCTCCGCATCGAAGTTCCAGAGCTTCGCGCCGGTTTTCGCGTTGTAGGCCGTCAGCACCTTACCGCCGCCGTCGCCCATGAAGACGAGGTTGCCGGCGGTCGCGAGGACTCCGCTCGTCGGGCGGCCGTTGTCGAGCGGCGGGGTTTCCCACACGATCTTGCGCGCGACCGGATCCCACGCCTCGAGCCTGCCGCGGACGCCGCGGCGGTCGTAGGGCTTCAGCGTGCCGGGTGCGACCCGAGCGCCCATGCTGATGCCGAGGCTAAATCCGCCGGGAGGCCCCCCTCGGCCGGGGGTCGCGTTCGCCATCGTGAAATAGGCTTCCCACGCGGGGATGTAGACGAGGCCGGTGAGCGGGCTGAAGGCGTTCGGATGCCAGCTGTGGCCGCCCTGGACGCCTGGCGCAAGATCCCACGGCTGGTCTTTGTAGCGCGCGCCCGGCACGACGATCGGACGGCCGGTCTCCATGTCGACGCCGGTGGCCCAATTCTCCACCGTGAACGGATCGGCGCTGATCAGCTTGCCGGTCGCCGCCTCGATCACGTAGAAGAAGCCGTTCTTCGAGGGCTGCAGGATGACGTGCCTCCTGTGGCCGGCAATGGTGAGGTCCGCAGTCATCATCGGACTCACCGCATCGTAGTCCCAGGCATCGGCAGGCGTTTCCTGGTAGTGCCACACGTACTGGCCGGTATCGGGATTCACCGCGACGATCGAGGCCGTATACAGATCGTCGTCGAGGTTCGGCTCGCGGACGCGCTGATTCCACGGCGATGCGTTGCCGGTGCCGAAATAGAGCAGATTGGTCACCGGATCGTAGACCGCGGCATCCCACACGGTGCCGCCGCCGCCGAACTTCCACCAGTCACCGCTCCAAGTCTTGGCGGCCCTCTCGAGCGCCTTGTTCTCGAAGCCCTTCGCCGGATTGCCGGGCACGGTCCAGAAGCGCCAGACCTGCCTGCCTGTCTCGGCGTCGTAGGCCGCAATCCAGCCGCGTACACCAAACTCGCCGCCGGAGGCGCCGATGAACACCTTGCCCCTGGCGGCGCGGGGCGCCATGGTGATCGAGTATTCGTTCGCCATCTTGCCGAGCCCGAGACTCGCGGGAACGGTGTCGGTCGACCAGACTTCCTTTCCGGTCCGGGCGTCGACCGCGACCAGGCGGGCATCGAGCGTGCCCATGTAGATCTTGCCGCGCCACGCAGCGATGCCGCGGTTCACCAGGCCGACGTTGTAGCGCAGCCGCTCGCCGTGGATCATCGGGTTGTACTTCCACAGCTGCTTGCCGGTCCGGGCGTCGAAAGCATAGAGCACGTCGCGCGCCGTCGAGACGTAGATGACCCCATCGATGTACAGCGGGGAGCCGTGCTGATCCTGGTTGGTCTCGTAGTCCGCGTACCAATCGAGGCCGAGGCTGCCCACGTTGCTCGCATTGATCTGCTTCAGCGTGCTGAAGCGCTGCTCGGAGTAGGTGCCCCCGTAGGTCATCCATTGGCCGGGCTCGCGGGCGGCATTGACCAAGCGCTTGGCGGTGACATTGGCGGCCGGACCGGCGCGCCCCGAGGCGGCGGCCGCGCTGTCACTCATCGCGCTGCCGGCCACGACCATGGCGGAGAGCAGCAAGCCCATACCCAGCACACGCGTACGGATCATCAGGGGCCCCCTAACAGTCGCGGTTGTTATGCCTCTGGCAGCGTTCGATCTTAATCCTCCGGCCTCGAAAGGGGCTAGCTCTCGAGGAGCGCCTCGCGGACCGTTGACGTGGCAAGGTCCTTGCGGGCTGCGATCGGCCGGTAAGCCGCAAGTTCAATAACTTAGCGGAGAGCCGCCTCCCGGCCGTGCGCCGTGCGCTTCCCGGACCCCGCATCGCTCGGCCCCCTGGTTCGGCACAAGTGTATTCGCGGATGGCCATGCATCGGCGATTCGCAGCCGCCAAGCTGGCGCGGCCGAGGCCTCGGATCCTCGCCTGCCCTCGTCCGCTGCCGGCCGGCGCGCCTCGCCGCGGCGCTTCGCGCCACAGTCTTTCCAGCGACAGGCCGAGTCCGGACAATGCGCTCCGTGCCGCTGATCACGCTTCTCGATGCTCACCTCGCGTTCGGCGACCGCCCGCTGCTCGATGGCGCGCAGCTCACCGTGCAAGCCGGCGAGCGGCTCGGACTCATCGGCCGCAACGGCACCGGCAAATCGACGCTGCTGAAGATCATCGCCAACCTCGGCGTATTGGATGAAGGTGAGTGCCGCGTCCGAGTGGGACTGCGCATCGCGCTCGTCGAGCAGGAGCCCGAGCTTCCCACGACCCCTACCCTCTTCGAGAGCCTGCTCGAGCGCGCAAGGTCGGGCGCGGGAGCGAGCCCGATCGCGCACGCCGATCTGAGCGGCACGGAGCCCGAGCGCTGGCGGGCGGAATCGCGCTTGTCCGAATTCATGCATCGCTTCGGCGTCAATGAGACAGCCGATCCGGGCACGAGCTCCGGCGGCGAGCGCAAGCGGGCTGCGCTTGCCCTCGCGTTTGCCTCGCAGCCGGACCTCCTCCTGCTCGATGAGCCGACGAATCACCTCGACATCGCGGCGATCGAGCGTCTCGAAGAGCTGCTGCTCAAGGCCCCTGCCGCCATCGTGGTGACCCACGACCGTGCGTTCCTCGACAGCGTCGCGACCCGGATCATCGAGCTCGACCGCGGCGTGCTCCGCTCGTATCCCGGCAACTTTGCCGCCTACGAAGAGCGCCGAAGCGACGAGCTTGCGGCCGAAGAGGCCGCCCGCCGCAAGTTCGACCAGTTTTGGGCTCAAGAGGAGCTCTGGATTCGCAAGGGAGTCGAGGCGCGCCGTACCCGCAATGAAGGACGAGTTCGCCGGCTCGCGCTGCTCCGCGCGGAACGTGAAGTCCGGCGCGACCGGCTCGGCTCGCTGAAGCTGAGCCTGGATGAGGGTCCGCGCTCGGGCCAGCTCGTGGCCGAGCTCACGAAGGTGGGCAAATCCTTCGGCGGCCGCAAGCTCATCGAGGGCCTGACGACGCGCATCCTCCGCGGCGACCGTGTGGGGCTCATCGGCCCGAACGGCGCAGGCAAGTCGACGCTCATTCGAATCATCCTCGGAACGCTGGCACCCGATGCGGGCGAAGTACGGCTCGGCACCCATCTGCGGATCGCGTATTTCGATCAGCTCCGAGAGCAGCTCGACCCGGAATCGACCGTTGCGGAAACGATCAGCCCCGGCTCCGATTGGGTGGAGATCGGCACCGAGCGCAAGCACGTGATGAGCTATCTCGGCGACTACCTGTTTTCGGCACGGCGCGCGCAGGCGCCGGTCCGGGCGCTCTCCGGCGGCGAGCGCAATCGGCTGTTGCTCGCGCGCCTGTTTGCGCGATCCGCCAATCTGCTGGTCCTCGATGAGCCGACGAACGATCTGGACATGGAGTCGCTCGAGCTGCTCGAGCAGAACCTGCAGGACTTCGGGGGCACGCTGCTGCTCGTGAGCCACGACCGCCGCTTCCTCGACAATACCGTGACACAAACGCTCGCCGCGGAGGGCAACGGAGCCTGGCGAGATTACGTCGGCGGTTACACCGATTGGTTTCAGCAACGCAGCCGTTCGCTGCCGGGCGACGCTCGCCCGCCCGCCTCGGCGCCGAGGGCAACGGCGAAACCGTCGGCGCCGCCCCAATCGAAACCACGAACGCGGCTCAGCTACAACGAGCAGCGCGAGCTCGCATCGCTTCCGGATGAGATCGAGGCTCTGGAGCGCGAGCAATCGGATATTGCCGCTCGCGTGAACGCGCCGGACTACCACCTCCAGGGCCCGGAGCAGATGCGCGCGGACGGCAAGCGCATCGAACAGATCGAGGCATTGCTGCTCCTGAAGTTCGAGCGTTGGGAAGCTCTCGAGGAAAAGCGGAGTTCGCGTTCCCCCGGTGGACGACGTACTCTATAGACAGGCCCGAATGCGCGAATGCCAGTGAAACGCTACGTCGGACTTCTGCTGCTCGCCGCACCGCTCGCGCAAGCGCAAACGGCCGCGCCGTTCGATGCGGCCGCTGCATTTGGTGCGCGTCCCAGCGTGACGGATCTGAGCTTGTCGCCGGACGGAAAGAGCGTTGCCTACGTCGCCCCGGCCTCGGGCCAAGGAACACTTCTCTATACACTCCGGCTCGAGAAAGGCGCACACCCCAAACAGGTGGTGTATGCCGACGGCAAGCCGGACCGCCTGGAAAGCTGCTCCTGGGTTGCGAGCGACCGGCTCGTATGCCTCGTTTACGGAGTCAGCAAGTCTCCGTATCTCGGCGTTCTGCCCTGGACGCGGATCATTGCGGTCAATGCCGATGGCACGAACCTCAAGCTCCTCAGCACACAGCCGAACATGTACAGCCGCGGCTTGGAACTGGGCGGTGGAGACATCGTCGACTGGTTGCCCGACGAGAACGGCTCGTTGCTGATGGCGCGCACCTATCTGCCGGATGCGCGCCTCGAAAGTCGCGTGGGCTCCTCCGCGCTTGGACTGGGTCTGGATCGGATCGACACGCGCACACTCAAAATCACGCACATTCTCCCGCCGGATCCCACCGCGGTCGCCTACATCACGGACGGTCGCGGCACGGTTCGCATCAAGGGATTCCGGGAAACCCGCGCCGGACTCGACACCGGCGTCATCCATTATTTCTTCCTTCCCCAGAATTCGCGGGAGTGGAAGCCTTTGGGCGATTACAACTCCGTCACCGGCCAAGGCTTCAGGCCCTTGGCGGCCGATCACGATCTCAACGTCGCGTATGGACTGAAGAAGAAGGACGGCCGCTGGGCGATGTATACCGTCACGCTGGACGACGGCTTGCACGAGGAGCTGCTGTACTCCCGGCCGGATGTCGATGTCGCGGGCCTGGTTCGCATCGGCCGCCGGCAGCGCGTGGTCGGCGTGTCGTTCGTGACCGATGTGCGGCATGCCGTGTATCTCTCATCGGACATCAAGCAGCTGCTGGGCTCGCTTGCCAGAGCGCTGCCGGGCTCTCTGCTTCGGATCGGCGACACGAGCACCGATGAGAACACGATGCTGATCTTCTCGGGAAGCGACAGCGATCCCGGCGTGTACTACCTCTTCGATCGCAAGGCGCAGCGGCTCGCGACGTTCCTGGTCGTGAGAGACGAGCTGGAAGGCGTCAAGCTCGCGACGCAACAGCCGATACTCTATCCGGCCGACGACGGAGTGATGATCCCCGCCTATCTCACGTTGCCGCCCGGCCGCGAGAACGCGAAAGGACTGCCGGCCATCGTGTTGCCGCACGGAGGCCCGAGCGCGCGGGATGAATGGGGATTCGACTGGCTGTCGCAGTTCTTCGCCAACCGGGGATATGCCGTCCTGCAGCCGAACTTCCGCGGCTCGAGCGGCTACGGCGATGCGTGGTTCCAGAAGAACGGATTTCACTCCTGGCGCATCGCAATCGGCGACATTCTCGCCGCCGGCCACTGGCTGGTGCGCCAGGGCATTGCGGATCCGTCCAAGCTCGGAATCGTCGGCTGGTCCTATGGAGGCTACGCGGCTCTGCAATCGGCGGTCGTGGAGCCCGGCACATTCAAAGCCGTTGTGGCGATTGCGCCGGTGACCGATCTGGCCGCTCTCAAGGACCAGTACCGGCATTTCACCAACTTCGCCCTGGCGAGCGACTTCATAGGCAGCGGCCCGCACATACGCGAGGGCTCGCCCATCGACAATGTCGACCGGATCAAAGTGCCGGTTCTCCTGTTTCACGGCACGCTCGATTTCAACGTCAATTACCTGCAGTCGGAACACATGGCGGAGCGGCTGAAGGCGGCCGGGGATCGCTGCGAGCTCGTCACCTTCGAGAACCTCGATCATTATCTGGAGGACTCGAACGCGCGTACGGAGATGCTCAGAAAGAGCGACGCATTCCTGCGTCAGGCCTTTGGCATGTAGGGCCGTGCCGAGCCCTGGCGGCCGTTGACGGACGAACGGCGTACCGTCGCAGGACCGATGGCGATTAACAAACGTTAATCAAAGGGTAATGTCGCGGTGGTGCCGCCGAACTTATCATCACGGCTCGGAGCATCGCTTGCCAAGCGCCCTCCTTCGAGGAGACCGGCCCATGCGTACCGACCTCGCCACGCTCGTTGCTGCCCTCGGCCTTGCCGGTGCCACCGTTGCCGCAGCGGCGAGCACTGCAATCCCCAATGCCGGTGGCGCTTCTGCTCCGAGTACGGTGAGTGCCGGAACGAGTGTCGGTGTGAGCTCAAGCGGCGGAACCTCTGGGCACAGCGCCGGCGGGGGCGGTGCGCGCGCAGGTGGCAGTAGCTCCGGAGGTCGCGGCGGGTACGCTGGTCACGGAAGCTATACCGGTCGTTGGAGTTACGCCGGACATGGCGTGTACGGCGCTCACGGCCGCTACAGCGTAGTGGGCTACGGCCTTTCCGGTCCAGGCCGCAGCGGAGCGGGACCGCAGAGTGAGCGAGGCGGCTTTTCGCCGGGACCTCACATGGGAAGCGCAGCCACCGCAACGCGTGTTACCGAGCGACTCCGCCCGCGTCCGGGTCCTCCGCCTCGCCGGGAGCGTCGGTCCGTGTATCAGCCGCACGGCGTGGATTACAGTCAGGCGCATTGCGCGGCGCGGTTCACCGATTGCATGCCACTGCATATGCTGGAGCCGTCGTTCTGCGGCGAGCCGCGGTTCTTGGAGAAGCAGGGTCTGTGGTACGAGCTCTTCTGCATGCCGCCGGCGAACAAGACAAAGGTACGTCCCGCTGATCTAAAGTGACGGCCGCCGGCGCTTCCCGTCTCCTGCTCGGCGCGGCTGCAGGCCTCCTCGCCTGCTCGTGCTCGCTATTGAAGCCCCAATCCCCGGCGATGGGCTCGCGGGCAGAGGATTTCGAGGCAACGATTGTTCAACTCGAGCGGACCGATCCCGTCTCTCCCGCCCTGTTGAATGTCCGGCTCAACTATGCGGAGTTTCTCCTGAGCGGGGCGCCGGACTCTTGCGCGAGCCGCCTCGAGCGCGCGCAGGAGCAGCTCGGTAGCGCCGACGCAAGTCCCGAGGCGCGCGTCATCTTCCCGGATGGATGGGCACGTGCCGCCGCCCTCGAGTACCGCATGCATCTCGCGCGCGCTGCATGCGTTCCACAGACGGATCGCAAGGACGAGCTGCTCGCGGCCATTGCGGCGGCCCGGCGCGCCGTGGAATTTTACCGCAACGCATTCGACTATCGCTCGATGGTCAACCTGCAGTTCGACGCCGGCATCGCCTTGCATCGACTCGGTGAGCACGCGGCAGCGCTCGCTGCCCTCGAGTCGGCTATCGACATGGATCGGGAGTACGGCTTCCGTGACGATGCCGCTCAGAATTACGAGCTCTTGCTCACCTGGCGCGGTAGACCGGCGGGTCCTGCGCAGGTCGCCGCGCTCATGCAGGACTTCCCGAAGCGCCGCACGATCTTGAAGTTCGGATGGCACGCTCTCGATGCCCAAATTACGCTCGGAAGTCATCGGGTACGCTTGGACGGCGGTCAAATCATGCAGAGCCGTGCGGCCGCCACTCTCGAGCGTCGCATCAGTGCCGACCACGGTGGCTGGAGCGTCTCCTACGCACACCCTTTGACCCGATACGAGCCCGGAGTCTGGCCGACGATGCAGGAGCCCCAGATGCCGAAGACGGTGTTCCCTCCGACCTTGCTTCCACCGACAGACTTCAAGGTGAAGGCCACCGGGGAGTTCGAGGCCGCCACGAATTCCGACGCTTTCGCGGCTCAGCTCGCCACGAAGACCGCGGGCCTCGTGAGAGCTCGCGCGCCCTCCGGCGATCGCGACCGCAACCTCACGCAGGAAGCTGTGGAGACGACGACCGACTTTCTCGCCCCCTGGATGCTCGAGGCCGAGACGGCCCAGAATTACAGTCTCGAGACCTCCATGTGGATCGGCGCGACGCTCGAGCAGGGCGTCTGGTACGAGCTCTCCGCTCCTCTCTTCCTCTCCGGCATGGCGGGGGTCGTCATCCCGTACAGAATCGAGTTCGCCTTCACGCGATGGGTACCGTGCAACGAGGGTGAGACGGACCGCAGATGCGTCGAGATCGTGATTCACGCGACGCCGGACGAGGCAGCTCTCGACGACGTGATCGCCGACATGCGTGCCCAGTACCCGCGGAGCCGGTCCGTGCAATACGTCGCCTCGACCGCAATCCGTATTGTGACCGATCCCCGGACGCTCCTGCCCTACGCTCGCGAGGAGCGGACCTATTGGTACGCCTCGGTCGGCGCAGGCAAGGAAGACTCGCTCCTCGAGTCGGAGCATCTCTTGTCGACCACGCTTTATGGCGCAGACGAGTCGAGACCCCACTGATTCCGTTGTGGCGAAGCCTTACTGCGCTCCGTGTTTCAGCGCGGTAACCTCGACCTCTATCTGCATGCGCGGATCCGAGAGTCCGGCAGAAATCATCATGGCCGCCGGGCGGACTTCGCCGAAGTATTTGCGGAGGACCGGCCAACACTTCGGAAAGTCGCTCCCGTTGGGCAATACATAAGTAACTCGAACGACGTCCCGTAGGCTCGCGCCAGCCTTCGAGAGTGCGGCTTCGACGTTCTTCAGGCATTGCTCCGTTTGCTCGAGCAGGCTATCCGAAATCGTCATGCGCGAATAATCGAACCCGGTAGTGCCGGAAACGAAGACCCAATCCCCTTGCGCCACAGCGCGGCTGTAGCCGATCTCGGCTTCAAACGTGGATCCCGAACTGATGAACGTGCGTCTCATGGCGTCCTTCGGCTATTGCCGGTCCCGTGCTGACATTACAGAGTAGAGACAGCGTACCAGGACCCGTCAATCAAAGGCGTTACCATAGTTGATGCAGGCATCTATCGGCCAGGAGTTGACTGCCGACGCGCTGGAAATCGGCCTTGAGCGCGTGGTGGTCGCATACAAAGCTGTCACGCCCTTTGTCAGATGATGGCCCTGAACCGCTTCCACTTGCGGCGGACCCCGTCGAGGAAGCGTTCGCTCCCATTGACCTGGTCTGCCAGTGCTTCCAAGGCCCGCCGTAGCCGGGCGCGATAGGGGCGGCAATCGCGATCCGGCTCGAAGAGAGCGTTGTGGCGGATCACCGCCTCGGACAGTGTGATGGCCGGAGCTGCGGCGACGACATTCATCTTCACCGCAGCGGCAACCTGACGTAGCTGCTTGGCGCAGCGAGTTCCACCGTGACCGCCATAGGTAACGATCGCCGCGGGCTTTCCATGCCATTCCTCATAGAGGTGGTCGATGGCGTTCTTCAGGACCGCCGGATAGCCCCAGTTGAACTGAGGCGTCACGAAAATCACGGCCGCGGCCTGCCTGATCTTCTCGCTCCACGCCATCGTATGCGGCTGCGCGTAGGAGCCCAGCGCCGGAAGAGCGGCCTCGTCGTTCATCGGCAGGTGCCAGTCCGCCAGGTCGACGATTTCATAGTCGAGCTCCGTGTACTCGCGGCCCAGCTGCGCAACCCATGAAGTGACCTTGGGGCAGATCCGGCCGGCGCGGACGCTGCCCATGATCAGAAGCACATTTTTGCCGTGCGAGTCGCTTCCAGATTTTATATGTATCATACACGTATTATGAATGATGCATAGAGCGACGTAAAGCATGTATAGTACACACAATCTGGATGCCATCGCTGCCGCGCTCCTGGAGTTGACCGGCTGCCTGAACAGTCCGCGCCAGGATGAGGTGCTGTTGCGCACGGCGGGAGTCGTCCTCGACCGCGCGCTGTTTCCGCTGCTGGTACGGTTGAGCGCCGTCGGTACCACCAGTGTCGGACAGCTTGCTGATCTCGCCGGCCGCGATCCGTCGACGGTCAGCCGCCAGCTCGCCAAGCTTGAACAGCTGGGCTTGGTGGCCCGCCCCGCCGGCCATGAAGACATGCGCGTGCGGGCGGCGACCATCACCAAGGCGGGGTCGCGCACCATCAAGGCCATCACCGACGCGCGGCGCAGGCTGCTCGGCGAGCTGATTCGGGACTGGTCGGCGGAGGAGCAGCGGATATTTCCGGAGCTGCTGCACAGGCTCGCAGCGGCGATGAAGGCGGGAGCTGCCGCTCGTAGCTCGAGCGCTTAGGCGGCAGCCACGGTCACTCAAGGCTGGAGCAGCCGCAAAACCCGACCATACGGTCAGCGATCGCGCTGTAAAAAACCTCCCCTCGATTGCTCCCGTCTACGTAGACGCATCGGGATTCATCACGTTAAGCTGATTGGGATCGTCCGTCAGATTTCGAGGAAAGCGATATGACGGCTCCCAGTGCCTTCAGACCCAAGACTCGACGAAGGTTCCTCGGTGACTGCGGGGGAGTCGCCCTCGGGCTCTCCTCCCCTTTACCTTTCTCCGATGCCCGTGGCGAGCCGCAAACGTCCCGGAAGGACGTCATCACGCCCAGCGCATCTGACTGGAACGGATTGATCGCGGATCTCCAGACGCAGCTGCCCACGCTGCTCACGCAAACCCCAACGGTGCCTGCGGTCTCTATGGCGCTTGTGGCAGATGCGAAGTTGCTATGGCGTGGAGCTTTTGGCGTCAAAGATTTCGAGTCGAAGGCGCCGGTGAGCCACGACACCGTCTTTGAAGTGGGTTCCGTGAGCAAGACCGTCTTTGCCTACGTTGTCATGAAATTATGCGAGAAGGGTGTGCTCGATCTCGACACCCCGCTGACAAGGTACACGCCGGATCGGCTTATCAAAGGAGACCCTCGCCTCGATCTGATCACGGCGCGCCGTGTGCTGTCACATACCACCGGCCTTCAGAACTGGCGATCAGCTGAGGATCCGTTGGCTATTCATTTCACGCCGGGAGAGCGCTGGAGCTATTCGGGGGAGGGGTACAGCTATTTGCAGTCCGTCGTGAGCCGTCTGGTTGGGCATGTGAACCCGGCTGACTGCGCAACGGTCGACGATGTGAGAGTTTGTGCGACCGACTTCGACGCGTTCATGAAGAGGCGGCTTCTCGTACCGCTCGGAATGACATCGAGCGGATACTTGTACCGGGACGGTATGGCGAGACCGCATGACAACCACGGCAAGCCGATCCCTGGCCGGCAATCCACCCCGCTCTCCACCGCGAGATACGGAGCGGCGGGTGGGCTGCAGACAACCCCGACGGAGTACGCAAAATTTCTCATTGAGATCATCGATCCCCGACCGAGCGACGAGTATCGTCTGAACGCCAGCAGCTTGAGGGAGATGGTTCGACCCCAGATCAGGATTTCCGACTCGCTCTCATGGGGACTTGGATGGGAGATTCAGCACACGAAGGCCGGCGATGTGATCTCCCATGGAGGCGAAAACCCCGGTTACGAGGCGCTGGTTGCGGCATCGCTGCGGCGAAAAGCGGGTTTCATTATCTTCACGAACGGGGACAACGGATACGACGGAATCATCAAGAAGGTCGTCACCGGCGAACCGATGCAACGCCTCCTTCCCGCGATGTTGGGTTAGCCACAAATCCCGTTGGGCGGCCAAGGCGGAAATGCTATTGAGGTAGCACGGTCCGTCGCCAGTTGGCCGAGCGTCCGGAAACGGGGGCCCTGAATTCTGTCGCCGCCGTTCGAAAGTGGCCGGACAGAGCCGCGTCCAGCCCCCCCATCCGCGTTAGGAACGAGGTGTCGATCGCAATGCGAAAGTCAACGCCGTACTGCCGCCGAACGCGACGCAAGCGGCAACGACCGCGAACATGAGAACCGGCAACCCGAAAAACGCGCGCACGACGACAACCGACGCCGTGACACCGGTCGTGACAGCCAGAACGAGACCCCATCTCATGGTAGTGACTACCTGTTAAGCAACCGGTAAGAGTGCACGCCTGGATGGCGGCACTCCGACGACTGTTCGTTTGGATGCGCGGCGCCGCTTGCGAGCGGCTGTCCCGGCAGGACGAACATTCAGGCCGCTGCTTCCGACAGCGGGGTCGCCTCATACGTTCCCGTCGCCAAATCTACTCGCAACGCGCTTCTCGCGACAGTGCGGCAAGTAGCGGGGCGGCGGGAAGGGGCGAAGCCTTCCGCTCACCGCGTGCCACGG